>CAZTMF010000511.1:0-2779 GCA_964614675.1 uncultured Caulobacteraceae bacterium
GCCGCCCGCACCAAGCTGATCGAGGCGGTGCTGGCCACCGGCATCCCCTTCGCCGGCCGCCAAGGCCACGCCCAGTTCCTGAAGGAGCTGCATCAGGTCACGCAAAGGGTTTCCGGCGTGCGCCGTTTCGGATCGGCGGCGCTCGACCTGGCCTGGACCGCCGCGGGCCGGTTCGACGGCTACTGGGAGCGGAATCTGTCGGCCTGGGACATCGCGGCCGGCGGCCTCCTGATCACCGAGGCGGGGGGCAAGATCACCTCCGCGGACGGCGCCGAGTTCGATCCGCGCCAAGGCACGGTCCTGGCCGCCAATGCCGAATTGCATCCCCAGATCCTGGAGCTGCTGCAGGCCGCGGCCGCCTAGGTCCCGGCCGGTCGTCCCGCGCCCGCCGCCGTCGGTTTGCGAGCGATCAAGGCGTGCCAGGTCCAGGGATCGGAGGGGTCCAACGCCTCGTCGACCAGGTAACGGCGCAGCTCCGACTGCGAGGGCAAGATGATGCGTGTCGGGTCGAGCTGCTCGCGCCACCTGTGCCAACCAGCCGCCAGGGCTGAAGGCGGATGGCGCCGGCTGGCGTATTTGCGGATGGCGTGAGGGACGCTCAGGCAGAGGTAATGCCGCATCGGGAACGCCCGCGGCGCCGCCTTCAGGCCCGGAAAACCGACCGCGTGACCAGCGAAGGTGACCAGATCGACTCCGCCGGGCTGCCGCTTCCAGGCGTTCAGGCGGTGACGGTCGAACGGCCGGAACGGATAGTACCAGGCCATGGTCTCGAGATAGTTGTCGTGATCGTGGTCCGGCGCTTCGATCGTGGGAACAAAGGTGAACTCGAGGAAGTCGACGGCGTTGTAGCCGGCTTCGTCGACCTCATGGATCGCCTCATTCAGGGTCTGGCGGGAATTCGGAGCGAGCCGGATCTCGTCGGTGTCGAGGTGTATGAACCAATCGGCGTCGAAGCAGGCCGCCAGAGCCTCCTTGCGCCTCAGGATCCGTTCGAATTCAAATAACTCCGTGCGCGACATCGTCTCGATGCCGACCAGACCGCGGCCTAGATAGCGCTCAGCGATCGCTACGGTGGCGTCGGTGGAAGAGTTGTCGATCACATAGACGTCTACGCCCTGCCGGATCAGGTGATCCAGGCAGTTGGCGATGAAACGCTGCTCGTTGTAGGCGGCCAGCAGGGCCAGAATCCGCATGCCAATGCGTCCAAACTCCGCAGCCAGATCAAGTTAGGCCATCGCCACCGTCGGGTGAACGCCGTTCTCTCGAACTGGCGCACGTCGCGCCAAGTTTGACCGCTCTGTTCGCTGCAGGCGGGCCGGCCTAGCCTTTGGGCGAGGCTCGCGGATGAAGTTCGCCACGGGCGTCCGAGCAGGCCCTTCGACGGTGACGGTCCGGGATGGCCAAGCCAGCTGCGTCAGCGCCTAGAGCAGGGTCCCCTGCTGCTTGTGCGCCGCCGCGACCTGCTCGACCTCCAGCGATCCGGCGGGTCCCGCGACCAATAGCGGAGCCGGATCGGCCTCCGGGTCCAGCCAGGCGGACCAGCGCTCGCGCGGCAGCACGATCACCTGCCGGTCGTGATAAGGCGCGACATCAGGCCCAGGCGCGGTGGTGAGCAGAGTGAAGCTGTCCGGCCAGTCGCCCTCTCCCGGCCGCCACAGGCCCGCCATGCAGAACCAGTCCTGTCCGGCCTCGGTGAAGCGCCAGCGGGTCTTGGGATATTTGCTGCCGGTGAACTCGAAGAAGCAGGTCGCCGGCACGAGGCACCGGCCGCGCCCGAACCGCCGCCCCTCGGAGCGGAAGTTGATCACCGGCGGCCCCCCCCGGGCCGCGCCGGCGCGCGGGCCGCCCGAGGGCAGGCTTCGGCGGGCCGGCGCGAAGCCCCATTTCAGCTGCACGAGTTCGGCGCCGCCTTCCGCCGGCCGGATGATCGGCGCGACGTCGGTGGGGCGCACCTCTTCCAAGGGCGGCAGGTTGGGCGCCGCGTCCGGACGCGGGAAGACGATCGGGACCTTGAGCTCGCTGAACTCGTCGACGAGCTGCCGGTAATTGACCTTCTCGCTGTAGAGATTGCACATCCCGGCCGTCCCAGCACGATCGGCGCGAGCGAATCCGCCCGCACGCGTCCGCGACAACGCCCGAAAAGACCGTTCGGCTCAAGCGCGCCGGATCATCTCCGGCGCGTGAGGCTCACCCGCGCTCGCCGTCCGTCGAGCTGTGGTGGTGATGGCGCCAATGATGGTCGCCGTCGCCATGATGATGGCCCCAGCCGCCATGGTGATGGCCCCAGTGGCCGTCGCCGTGCCAGCCGCCTTCGCCGTGCTGGACGCAGCGGTCCTGGCCGTGATGGCTGCAGGGCGGATATTCCGGAGGCGGGCCGCCCTGTCCCTGATAGGCGGGCTGGGCTGCGGCGGCGCCCGCCATGGCGGCGAGGGCGGCTGCGGCGATGAGGATGCGCTTCATTCTGGCTCTCCTTGGAGGCCTGCGTTCGGCAGGACGCCCCTGCCGTCACTATAACGCCCACGCTTCAGTTTGTTCACAGCCTTGCACTCGATAAGTGAGCCACAATCGCGGCAAAGAAAAAGGGCGGGGCCTTTCGACCCCGCCCTCATGACGTCGTGCCGGGTTTCTGGACCTAGAAGTCCATGTCACCCATGCCGCCGCCCGGCATCGCCGGGGCGGGAGCGTTCTTCTTCGGCGCTTCGGCCACCGCGGCTTCCGTGGTGATCAGCAGGCCGGCCACCGAGGCGGCGTCCTGCAGAGCGGTGCGGACCACCTTGGC
>CAZTMF010000512.1:0-2774 GCA_964614675.1 uncultured Caulobacteraceae bacterium
CCAGCTCGCCCTGATCGAGCACGCCATAGGCGGGGCTCAGAGCGGCTTCGTCTGCGTGGAAGCCGAGCGCGAAAGCGTGTTCCATCTGGTGGGCCTGGGATTCGGCATAGCCCTGGCCAGCAGCTCTGCGCTGGGGACCGTCTATCCCGGCGTCGTCTATCGCCCGATCGCCTCGCCCTGGACCTCCTTGCCGTTCTACGCGGTCTGGCGCTCCAGCAGCGACAACCCTGAGCTGGGATCCTTCCTGACCGCGGCGCGCGAGGCGGCCCGGCATTGGGCGGCGCCCCAATGAGCGCGATATCCCTGCTGCTCAGGACGGACGATACCGGAGAGGCCCTGTACGCGGCGCGCGCCTATTGGCCCGCGGACGTGGTCCTGAAGTTCGACAGGCTGACGTGGCGGCCCAACCGCGACCGCTACACGGTCCAGCATCCGGGCGGCGGCCACATCTTCCACCCGGATCTGGCCAAGGTCACTCACGGCTGCAGGCCGAACTGCCGCGTGTCGTTCCTGGATCGCGCGCTGATCGCCACCAGGGCGATACTGCCCGGCGAACCGATAACCTTCGACTACAAGACGACCGAAAGCCGTCTCAGCCACCCGTTCCAGTGTCTCTGCGGCTCGCCGCATTGCCGCGGCTGGATCAGCTGAACGGGTCGGCGGCCTGAGCGCGTGACTCAGGCCGCCGAACTCGGCGAAATGGCGGCCATGGCCGCCCCCCAACTCAAGCCGAACCCTCCGACCGCCGTGGCGCGCCTGTCCGTGCGCGGGCTGAAGAGCGAGCTGGCCGGCCCCTTCGACCTCGAGCTGGCCCCAGGCGAATGCCTCGCGATCACTGGAGAATCCGGCTCGGGCAAGTCGCTCTTCCTCCGGATGATCGCGGACCTCGATCCCAACGAGGGCGATGCGATGCTGGATGGCGTGGAGCGGCGCAGCCTCTCCGCGCCGGAATGGCGTCGGCGGACGCCCTATGTGGCCGCTGAGTCCGGCTGGTGGCTCCCGACGGCGGCCGAACACTTTCCTCACTACAAGCGCGAAGAGGCGAGGGGGCTCGCCGAGCGGCTGGGAGTCGGGTCCGAGCCGTTCGAGGGCGAAGTGCGGCGGCTGTCCACCGGCGAGCGCCAACGCCTGGCCATTGTGCGAGGACTGGTGCTCGACTCGCCCGTGCTGCTGCTCGACGAACCCACCGGCCCCCTGGATCCGGAGTCCGTCACAAGGGTCGAGGCGCTCCTGCTCGAGCGTATGAGGGCTGGAACCACCCTCGTCGTGGTCAGCCATGATCCCGCCCAGCCAGGACGGCTGGGCGCATGTCACCGGGTGATGCGGAACCGCCGGCTGGAGCCGGAGGCATGAGCGCCATCTCCCTCAGCCCTCAGGACCTCGCGATCGCCGCCTCGCTGGTGGTCTTCGACGCGGGCCTGTCGGTGGCCCTGCGCCTGCGGCTGCATCGGCAGTTGCTGATCTCGGCGGCGCGGATGGTCGTGCAACTCGTCGCTGTGGGCTTCCTGTTGCGGTTGGTCTTCGCCATGCGCCATCCCGCGGCCACCCTGGCCCTGGTAGTGGTGATGGCGCTCATCGCCGCGCGCGAGATCGCCGCCCGGTCCGAGCACAAGCTGACCAAAGGGTGGGGCCTGTTGCTCAGCACAGGCGGCGTGCTGGTCGCCACCGTGGTGACCGTGGTGCTGGCCCTCGCCACTGCGATCCGGCCGCATCCCTGGTACGACGCCCGCTACGCCATCACCCTGACCGGGATCATCCTTGGCTCGGTGCTCAACTCCGGCAGCCTGGCCCTCGACAGCCTGCTCTCGGCCGTGGGCGTGCAGCGTCCGGCCATCGAGGCGCAGCTGGCGCTTGGCTCCAGTTTCCGGGAAGCGACGGCGCCCCTGGTGCGCGACGCGGTCCGCCGGGGCCTGCTGCCCGTCATCAACCAGATGTCGGCGGCGGGGGTGATCACCCTGCCGGGCATCATGACCGGCCAGATCCTGGCGGGCCTGGATCCGGTGGAAGCGGTCAAATACCAGATCCTGCTGATGTTCCTGCTGGCGGGCTCGAGCGGCCTTTCGGCTCTGATCATCGCCTACGGCGCCGCGCACCGCCTGACCGACGAGCGGCAGAGGCTGCGCCTGGACAGGTTGACCTAGAGAAGGGTCAGCCCCGCTCCTCGATCGACACATAGGTCCGGGGAGTCTCGCCGGTGTAGAGCTGGCGGGGGCGGGAGATGCGCCGGTGCGGGTCCTCGATCATCTCGCGCCACTGGGCGACCCAGCCGACGGTGCGGGCGAGCGAGAACAGCACGGTGAACATCTCGGGCGGGAAGCCCATCGCGCTCAGGGTGATGCCCGAATAGAAGTCGACGTTCGGATAGAGCTTGCGCTCGACGAAGTACTCGTCGTTCAGCGCGATCCTCTCCAGCTCCATCGCCACCTTGAGCAGCGGCTCGTCGTGCTTGCCGAGCTCGTCCAGCACCTGGTGGGCGGTCTCCTGCATCACCTTCGCGCGGGGATCGTAGTTCTTGTAGACCCGGTGGCCGAAGCCCATCAGCCGGTACTTCCGGTCCTTCACCCCCTGGACGTACTCGGGAATGCGGTCGACCGTGCCGATCTCCTTCAGCATGTTCAGCGCCTCCTCGTTGGCGCCGCCATGGGCGGGCCCCCAGAGGCAGGCGATGCCGGCGGCGATGCAGGCGAACGGGTTCGCCCCAGACGAACCCGACATCCTGACCGTCGAGGTCGAGGCGTTCTGCTCGTGGTCGGCGTGGAGGATGAAGATCCGGT
>CAZTMF010000513.1:0-2773 GCA_964614675.1 uncultured Caulobacteraceae bacterium
CGCGGGTGAGCTGGCCGTTGGCGATGGGGTCGGCGCCGCGGATGTCGCGCGCCACCTCGCCGTCGGCGATGCCCTTCACCTCGAGCGGATGCAGGCCGCAGAAGTCGGCGATCTGCTCGAAGGTCAGGGACGTGTTGTCCACCAGCCAAACGGCCGTGGCCTTCGGCATCAGGATCTGGTCGGCCATGGGAAAATCTCGCCCTTCAAAAACGACGGCGCCCGGCCTTTCGGCCGGGCGGGTTTGAGGCTGTGATATAGGACAGCGTGGGGCAAAAGGAAACGCGGCATTCGGAAGAGCCCGAAGGCCGCCGTCGGGGGGCGATGCGATGCGGACGACCGGAACCTGGCTGTTGCTGGCCGCCCTCGCCCTGGCGCCAGGCGCCGGGGCCCAGACCCTGGATGACGCCCGGGGTTTCGTGGCCGGGCTCTACCGGGCCTACGCCCGCACCCCCGAGCCGGACTATCTCGGCCCGCGGGCCCGGAGCGTGTTCACGCCGAGGCTGCTCGGCCTGATCCGCCGCGACGCGCGCAACGCCCACGGCGAGGTGGGGGCGCTGGACGGCGATCCGATCTGCGACTGCCAGGATCCCGACGGGATCAGACTGGTTGCACTGGACGTCGCCAACGCTGGCCCCGGTCGGGCCACCGCCCATGTCCGCGTGCGGTTCGCCGGCAGCCGCCGGGAGGCCATGACCCTGGACCTGGTCAGCGTCAGAGGCCGCTGGCGCGTCGACGACGTGCACACGCCCGACACGCCCAGCCTGGTGGGGCTATTGGGCGGCGGATGAGATCACCGCCCGGCGTCAGTCGGTTCCCCGACCAGCCATAGGGCGACGTTCTTGACGTACTGGCGGATCGCGCGCTGGGCCTCAGGCGAGCCGGCGAGCGCGTCCCCCGGGGGCTCGGTGACGAAGCTCGGCTTTCCTTGCGACGGATCCCAGTTGTAGTCGGCGAAGTGATGGAAGGTCGATTGCGCGAGCGCGCGGCCGCCGGCGGCCGAGGCTTCGAACGCCACGGCGATATTGAACGCCTGTCCGGTCGCCTGGCTGTTTCCGACCGCAATGACGCGCGCCGAGGCGTCATCGGCGGGCGCGCTGACGTCGCCTTCGTGGGGATGGGCCGGCAGATAACGGATGCGGCCGTCCGGCGAGGAGGGATCGGCGAGCACGGGATGGATCGGCTCGATCGCGGAGATGGCCTGGAAATCCCCATTCGCGCCCGAGTGGAAGTTCGGCCAGAGGATGGACGTCGTGAACGGGTCGTCGATCTTGCGGCGGCTGGGGTCGGGATCGGGGTTCTTGGTGTGGAAATGGTGGGCGGCCCCGACGCCGCCGATCGAACAGATCGAACACCCCAGGTCCATGTGATCGCGGGTGACCATCATGCCTCCCCCACGCTCGCGAAACGCGGTCAGGCCCGCGCAATCCTCCGGCGTCAGTCCGTCGCCGATATCGACGGCGAACAGCCACACTGCGTCGTAGTCCGATCGGTCCAGAGTGGAGAGGACAGGATCGGGCGCGCCCAAGGGCGCCCGATCCCTTGCGGTGACGAGGAACATCTCCTCGCCGCCCGCGTCCGTCAGGCCCGCGAGATGGCTCGCCAAGAGCGAGAAGCGCGCGATCGACCAGTCGTCGTCGGCCGCGGGAATGGTGGTCTGCAGCAGGATCCTGGACGGTCCGGACATCGGCTGATCCGATCGCGGGGCGTGGGGGCTGGCGCCGCATCATACCGCCGAACCCCATGCCGGCGCGAGGCGTTCGACGGTCGCGAGTTCGCATTCCACGAATTCCGCTCATCCCGGCGAGGGCCGGGAGCCGCCGCCTCCCCCGTTTCGCCGGTGGGGGCGCCTCTCAGTGACGTCCGCCGCCGTGGGCGGCCGGCGCGCCGTGGCCGCCCTGCCCTCCGCCGCGCAGCACGCGCTTCAGCACCAGGGCGGTCCAAAGGCTGCCGACCACGCCGACCAGGATGTTGAGGAGGACCGCCAGCGGCATGGGCGCCATGCGGCCTTCGCCGCCCGGGAAGGCGCCGGCGAAATCGATGCTCGAAGGGGGCCGCAGGCGCTCGAGGAAGCCCCCGATCGGGCCCTGGCTGAGGCTGAACACGGCCTTCAGCACGGCGTCCAGGAACCCCACGACGAAGCCGGCGAACCGCGCCACGCCCTCCTGCCAGTGCAGCACCGCCGCATAGAGGCCGCCGGGCTCGATGCTCCAGCGATGGGCCAGGAACAGCATGTAGGAGTTGGCGAGGCCCACCCCGATCAGGGCGAAGGCGGCCCGGCCGAACCAGCCCTTGCGCGCGCCGCCGGAGAGCAGGGGCGCCAGGACCGCGGCCGCCAGCACCAGGACCTCGGCGATCAGCACCGCGGCCAGCACATAGGGCAAGGTCCGGAAGACATAGATGGCCAGGGCCAGGAGCAGGAAGATGAGCACGCCCAGCAGCGGCGCCGACATTCTGGCCAGGGTCTTCATGGCTCTCCCCAAGAGGCTCGATCGCCGGCCGTGAGGGCTCCCAGGAACGCGGGCGCGGTGACACAGCCCAGCTCAAGACGTTAACGCCTGGGAAGTCTGCGCGGTTGCCGCGCGGAGTCAAAGACGGGAATTCAGTCCCTCGCCACCTTGGCGAAGGCCCGCCCGGCGTCCTCGGGCGAGACCCTCAGGCCGAAATCCCCCGTCAGCACCGCGTGCAGCTCCTGGGCCGAGCCCAGGGTGCGCTCCTCCACCCGCCCGTCGGCGAAATAGGTAGTGAGGCCGGCATCGAGGAGGTTCATCCGCCG
>CAZTMF010000514.1:0-2766 GCA_964614675.1 uncultured Caulobacteraceae bacterium
CTACGATGTCAACGTAGTGCTCTCCCACTGAGCTACGCGTCCGCTCCGGGAGCGCTGCGATATAGAGGCGAACCGGTAGGCGGGCAAGCGGCCGGGTTCAGCGTCCCGGCCGCGGCCAGTCCGAGGTGCGGTCCGGAAAGGCCTCCAGGCAGTGGCGGTGCAGCCGCTCCGCCAGCTCGACCCGGCCTCGTTTGCGGGCGCGGACGACCCAGCGCCAGACGCGGCCTTCGGTCCAGAGCCGCTCGGGAATGCGCTCCAGCGCCCACCAGAGGTCCTCTTCGGGCATGGCCAGCGGCAGGTTGAATTCGCCGTGGAAGCCGAACACCGGGCCCGACGGGGCGCCGTGCTCGAAGGCGAACTTTTCGGCCAGCTCCACCGGCGCGAAGCGGATTCCGTGCGTCTCCTCCAGGACCGGACGGAGCTCGCGGCAGATCACCTTGTCCTCGGGCCGGGCGAGGTCGAACTCCAGCCCAGGGTCTTGCAGCGCCTCCAGCAGCCGCCGCGAGCGCAGGGAGAAGCCGCCGTTGCCGACCCGGCGGCCGGGCGGCGCCGAAGCCTCGGCCCAGGGCGCGCCGATGTAGTCGTAGTCCCAGAAGTCGTCGGTCCAGGCGGATGGGTCCAGCACGAAGCCGTCCCACTGGAACACCAGCACATAGGGCGTGGCCACGTGCTCGATCAGCCGCCGGCTCAGGAAGCGATTGTAGTCGGCGATCCCCGAGAGCGGCGCGATGCGCGTGGTCGGGACCTCGAGCTCCAGGTCGGTCAGCACCCTGACGTCGGCGAAGCCCGCGCCCATGCAGCGGCGCGCCGCGTAGGCGGTCAGCTCGCCCAGGACGCTGGTCACCGCCAGCGCGGTGCAGCGGCCGAGGTCCGTCAACTCAGGCCGCCGCCAGGAGGCGCAGGATGTCCTCCCCCCCGGTCCCCCACAGATCGAGCAGCCGGTTCTCTTCGAGCTTGCGCACCAGCACCTGGGAGATGCCGGCGCGGATCTCCGGCGCCAGGGAGTCGAACCTGACCGCGCGCTTGTAGACCCTCATGAACTCCTCGGGCGTCGTTTCGCGGCGGGCGTCGACCAGGGGCGCGCCGCCGATCAGGGAGGCCAGGTTGGAGAACATGCTCTTGGCGCCGATGATCGCGTGGCAGCGGCTCATCAGCAGGATCTCGAACAGCGCCCGCTGGATCCCGGTGAGCTGCGGCGTCGGCAGGCTCTCGGCCGTCATCAGCTTGTAGGGGAAGCGCTTCTGGAAGGGGTGGGCCGCGCCGGGCGTGTCGGAGAAGAACAGGATCCCGTAGCCCTCCGTCAGATAGCGCCGCACCAGCCGCACATAGCTGGGCGGCGAGGCGCAACCGCGGAAGAAGTGCTCGGTGTAGCGATCGAGCACCGACCCCGGCGCCAGATCCTCGGGCGTGAAGTTGGCGCAAGCGTCGCGCAGCACCTCCAGGATGTCGCCGCCGCGGACGTGCACCGCGACCATGCGCTTCAGGCCATAGGACTTCTCGGCATGCTTTAGGTGCTGGAGGATGCGGAGATTGAGCGGCAGCCGGGCGAACAGCGCCCGCGCCTCCAGGGTGGCCGCCTCCGGATCCTCGCCTGGCTGCAAGACGGGGCCGATGCCGGAATCGATCAGCGGCACGGGCCCGTGCTTGGAGCTGCGGACAGCCTTGGGGATCACCGCATAGGCGTTGGGATCGTGCCGCTCGCCGGCTTCCAGGCGGACGACCTTGGGATGGATGAAGTCGAAAGGCCGGCCGTCGACGATCTTCAGTTCGTGCCGCAGCGCCGATGTCGTCAGGGAGTAGACGTCCAGCAGGTCGCCCGCGCCGTAGCTTTCGCCGTAGTAGGGATCCAGCGGCGGCCAGAAACACAGGGTCCTCAGGTTCGCCGAACGCGCCAGCCGCCAGGTCCACACGAGGTTGTTGAGACGCGCGCCGATGCCGTCCTTGCGCGAGCACAGGAGGTAACGGCCCTGCTCAGGCCCGGACTCGTCGGTGGGTGCGGTCATTCAACGCCTTCATCGCCGGCGGTTCAGTCGCCGGGGTCATCCCGTCAAGCCGGCGCAGCCGGCTGTTCGGGCCGCAGGTTACGTTGCGGCGATATTGATCGCAAAGCGCGATGTCCATCCCGCGCGGGCCAGCGGCCGGGCTTGGCCTTGATGGCTCTAGCCGCTAAGCCGCCGGGATGTCCTCTGCGGCGAAGATCCCGGCTGCGAACGCAGGCGCCTGGCCCACCGCGGCCTACGCCGGCGGGGTCTCGGTCCTGATCTGCACCTTCAATCGCCGGCCTTTCCTGGAGAAGCTGGTCGCCAGCATCCAGGCCCAGCTGCCCGTGGGCTTCCCGCTCGAAGTCCTGATCATCGACAACAACTCCAGGGACGGCACGGCCGAATACGCCAAGGGCGTGGCCGAGGCCGACGCGGCCTTCCGCTATCTGTTCGAGGGCAAGCAGGGGCTCAGCCATGCCCGCAACGCCGGGGCCGCGGCGGCGCGCCATGCGTTCCTGCTCTACCTCGACGACGACGCGCTCCTGCCGCCGCACTACCTGTCGACCCTGGGAAAGCTGCTGGCCGAGAACGACCCCGATTTCCTGGGCGGGCCCCTCTATCCGCTCTACCTCGATCCCAAGCCCGACTGGTTCCCCGAGAGCCTGGAGATCCGCAAGAAGACCGAGCAGTCCGGCTTCGACCAGGACGTGACGCTCACCGGCGCCAACTACGGCGTGAAGAAGAGCGTGCTCGAGAAGGTCGGGGGCTTCGACCCCCGCTACGG
>CAZTMF010000515.1:0-2765 GCA_964614675.1 uncultured Caulobacteraceae bacterium
GTCGAAGTGACCTTCAGCGTCGTACCAACGGTGTATTTGGGCCAGACGTCTTGGTCCGGTCCCCCACACCGGACCCGGAAATACTCCGCGCCGGCCGGCGCGCGACGGCGATCCGCCGGCTCGGCGGGCGCGCGGTCGTGGTCGAGGAATCGCCGGCAGCCGCCGAGAATGAAGCCCTGATCCCGCCAGCGGGAGTGCGGCGGTGAGGACGGCATTCGCCATCGCCCCGGGGAACCTTGACCGTCAGGTAACGTTGTCAATCAGGTCGGATGCGCAGGCGTCCGACCCCAGTAGAGGAACGGCTGAGCCGAAATGCCCCATGTCGGAGCAGCAGAAGCTTCAGGAACGCCAGGCGAACCGGGAAACCGTTCGCGTTGGCCGCAACGGCGTCGGTGCCGGCTTACGCCGCGCGCTGGACGACATCACCCACGAGCCGGTTCCCGATCAGTGGCTGGCGCTGTTGCGCCGCGCAGATGACTTGCAGAGGATCAACTAGAATGAGCGACCAGCCGCAGGCGACCGGCGCAGATGTCCGGTGCGAAGAGCAGTTCAAGGCCGACCTGATCGCGCTCATCCCCCACATGCGCGCCTTCGCGCGCACCATGACCGGCCATCCCGCCCAGGCCGACGACCTCGCCCAGGAAGCCCTGGCCAAGGCCTGGCAGTGCCGCGACAGCTTCACCATGGGCACCAACATGAAGGCCTGGGCCTTCATGATCCTGCGCAACCAGTTCTATTCGGACATGCGCCGCGCCTGGCGCAACGTGCAGCTCGACCAGGAGGCCGCCGAGCGGACCCTGCTGGCCAGCGACGATCCGAACGCTCCCCTCGAGCTGAACGAGCTGCGCATGGCGCTGGCCGCCCTGCCGGTGGACCAGCGCGAGGCGGTGATTCTCGTCGGCGCCGGCGGCATGTCCTACGAGGAAGCCGCGGATATCTGCAATTGCGCCGTGGGCACCGTGAAGAGCCGGGTCAGCCGCGCGCGGGACGCCCTGCGGCGGATCATCGAGTCGGGCGACTTCAAGCGCGACGACGGCCGCGGTGCGACCTCCATGGCGGTGGTCCTGGCCGAGCTGGCGCGTCTCAGCGCCGGGCGCGGCCACGAGATCGCGGCTTAGCTGTCTATCCCCTCAGCTTCAGCATCCTGATCGCGTTCTCCTTCATGATCAGGGGTCTCACCTCGGGCTTGATCGGAAGCTGTTCGAAGTCCCGCAGCCAGCGGTCGGGATCCAGCACCGGATAGTCTGTGCCGAACAGCATCCGGTCCTTGAGCAGGGTGTTGGCGTACTGCACCAGATTGGGCGGGAAGTACTTTGGCGACCAGCCCGACAGGTCGATGAAGCAGGTTGGCTTGTGGGTGGCTACGGCCAGGGCTTCGTCCTGCCATGGGAAAGACGGATGAGCCATGATGATGGTCAGGTCCGGGAAATCGGCCGCCACGTCGTCCAGGTGCAGGGGGTTTGAGTACTTCAGCCTGAGACCCATGCCGCCCGGTGCTCCGGCGCCCGCGCCGGTCTGGCCAGTGTGGAACAGCGCCGGGAGTCCGGCCGCCGCGATCACCTCGTAGAGCGGATAGGCCATCCGGTCGTTGGGGTAGAAGCCCTGCGAGGTCGGGTGGAACTTGAAGCCCCTGACGCCGAACTCCTCGATCAGCCGGCGCGCCTCGCGCACGCCCATCTTGCCTTTGTGGGGATCGATCGAGGCGAAGGGGATCAGGACGTCGCTGTTCTCGGCCGCCACCTCGGCGACCTCTTCGTTCATGACCCGAGTGATGCCCATCTCCGCCTCGGAATCGACGGTGAAGATCACCGCGGCCATCTTCCGTTCACGGTAGAACTGGGCCGCCTCCGCGATGGTCGGGCGCTTCACCTCACGGAAGTAGCGGGCCATGGCCTCGTCGAAGAGCACGCCGCAGGGATCGCGCGGCTGCCGCGTCGACACCTCGGCGTGGGTATGCACGTCGATGGCGACGAGTTCGTCGAGGTTCAGGTTCGGCTGGTACTTGGCCATGGGCGTCGCTCCGCTGGAGCAGCTTTAGCGGGGCGGGGCCGGCCTCGCCAAGGCTCAGTGTCAGCGCGCCCGGGCGTCCTGCCACATGCGGCGCAGCCGCGACAGGTCCGACTCCGGCTCAGCGGTGGAGGCCAGGTCTTCCGAGCTCAGGAAGCTGACCCCGATCTCCGGCAGCCGACGCCAGGTGACCTCGCAGGCGTGCGACATGCCCGAGCCGACCTCGATCAGCACGATCGGACCGGAGAGGATCGCAGAACCCGCCAGCTTCAGGCGCGCCCCTTCGGGCGTCAGGTCGCGGATCACGCAGTCGAGCGTCAGCCGATCCGGGCCATAGACCAGCCGGCCGGTGAGCAACACGCGCGGGCGGCGCGAGCGGCGCTGCTCGTCGGGCGTCAGCAGGATCGGGGTCGGGCGGGTCGCCGGCATGGAAGCTCCAATGCTCGATGCCCGGCTATCTCTCGCGCGTTGAGGTGAATCTCGGGTTAGGGCGCCGACGAAAAGACTTCCGTCAGGCGAGAGGCAGGGTGTCGACGCAGGCTTGGCTGGTCGCCCCCGCCAAACCGGCGACGGCGCTCCGGTACGAGTGATCAGCCCAGGATGGTGGGCGCGGGTTCCTTGGCATGGGCGGCCAGTTGCGCCTTCAGCCCGGTGATGATGGTCTGGATGCCGAACTCGAATCCTTGATCCGGATCGAGGCGCTTCTCGGACGGCCCCGGGCTGCGGTCCGCCGCCGCCTGCTCGTCCATGGTGAAGCC
>CAZTMF010000516.1:0-2757 GCA_964614675.1 uncultured Caulobacteraceae bacterium
TCGATGTAGATGAACGAGCCCGAGTCCATCTGGCCCTTGCAGTCGTGCGCGATGGGCGACTTGTTCTCGTCCTTGGTCGGCGGCCCGCCGGCGCCTTCGCCCGCGGTGGTGATCCCGTTTTCGCGCCGTTGGCAATCGGCCGCGAAAGGCATCTTGGACCCGTCATTGTCGTCGAGCGCGTCGTAGTAGGTGATGCCGATCGCCATCAGCTTGTCGTGCGCCATCCGCTTGCCAGCCGGAATCTCGCTCACCAGGCCCGGGCGCGGGCTGAGGATGTTGGGATTGCTGGCGCCGCCGAGGGGGGCGGACAGCAGATGCTCGGCCTGGGTGATCTTGCCGTTCTCGACCTTGAGCCGCAGCGCCAGCATCATCGGCTTGCCGTCCTGCAGGACCACGCCGATCCAGCCGGCCTGCTCCAGGGTCGTGTCCGGCACATAGATCCTGAAGGTGGTCGGCCCGCCGCTGGCCGTCTTCCACAGGCCTTCGCCGGGCTGCATCCGCTTGGTGTTCTCGACGAACAGCACTCCGGGCGCGAGCGGCGCCTTG
This sequence comes from uncultured Caulobacteraceae bacterium, assembly GCA_964614675.1. Classification (GTDB taxonomy): domain Bacteria; phylum Pseudomonadota; class Alphaproteobacteria; order Caulobacterales; family Caulobacteraceae; genus JANWHQ01. The sequence continues at coordinate 547 of CAZTMF010000516.1, forward strand.
GCCGGGTCATGCGCGACGATCGCGGCGAGATACTGGTCGGTGACCTTGATGAGGCAGGCGCGATCGCAGGTTGCGGCGTTCGCCTGCGCCGCCAGGCCCAGGACACCCACGCCGGCGACCGCCAGAGCCAGGGCAGTCCGCGTGATCTTGCTCGACATTCGTTTCCCCCCGGAGCGGAACGAATTCCGAAGTCCGCTCACGTCATGGGGCAAGTTGAAGGCGAGATCAGCGTCCGACTCAAGAGCCGTCGGCGTGATCGGGCGCCGGGCGCTAGGGCCACTTCACCACGGGCGGCATCGAGCTGAGGATCGATTCGACGTTGCCGCCGGTCTTCAGGCCGAAGGTCGTCCCGCGGTCGTAGAGCAGGTTGAACTCCACGTAGCGGCCGCGGCGGACCAGCTGCTCCTCGCGCTCGGCCTCGGTCCAGGGCTCGTGCATCCGTCTGCGGGCGATCTTCGGATAGATGTCCCGGAACGCCTCGCCCACGTCCCTGGTGAAGGCGAAGTCGCGGTCCCAGTCGCCGGAGTCGTGCCGGTCGTAGAAGATGCCGCCGACGCCGCGCGGTTCGTTGCGGTGGGGCAGGTAGAAGTACTCGTCGCACCACTTCTTGTATTTCAGGTGCCACGCCGGATCGTGGGCGTCGCACGCGTGCTTCATGGCGGCGTGGAAGGCGCGCGCGTCCGGGGCGGCCTCGTCGCGCTGGTCGGCCAGCAGCGGCGTCAGGTCGGCGCCGCCGCCGAACCAGCCCTGGGTCGTGCAGATGAAGCGGGTGTTCATGTGCACCGCCGGCACGCGCGGCGAGCGCATGTGCGCGATCAGGCTGATGCCGGTGGCGAAGAAGCGCGGGTCGGTCTCGGCGCCCGGCATGGTCTTGGCGAAGTCGGGCGTGAACTCTCCGTGCACGGTGGACACGTGGACGCCGACCTTTTCGAAGAATCGGCCGTGCATCATGCCCATCACGCCGCCGCCGCCCGCTTCCCGGGTCCAGGGCTTCAGCTCGAAGCGGCCGGGCGCGTCGCCATAGAGTTCGGCGGGGGCCTCGTCCTCGAGCTGCTCGAAGGCCGCGACGATGCGGTCGCGCAGGCCCTCGAACCAGGCGCGGGCGAGGGCCTTGCGGTCTTCGAGGGTCTCGGCGGGGGAAGCGAGGGTCTCGGTCATGGTCATGAGGTCTTACCCATCTCCAGGGCCAGGGGCGAATCCGCCCGTCTGGCGCAGCGCTTCGCCAAGAGCCATGGCCGCGGCGGTGACGACATTGAGCGAGCGCAATCCGTGCCGCAGCGGAATCGACAGGCGCGCCGCAGCCGCGGCGTGGACCTCGTCGGGGACGCCTGCGCTCTCGCGTCCGAACAGCAGGGTGTCGCCGGGGGCGAAGGCGAAGCCGGAATAGGGCGCCGCCGCCCTGGTGGTGAAGAGGACCAGCCGGACCTCCCGCCGCGCCTCGGCGAGCAAGAAATCCTCCCAGCAGCGGTGCAGGGTGATTCTCGCCTGATCAGTGTAATCGAGGGCCGCTCGCTTCAGTGTCCGATCGGACAAGGGAAAGGCGCAGGGCTCGATGACGTCCATGAAAACGCCCAGGCATGCGCAAAGTCTGATCGCCGCCCCCAGGTTTTGCGGAATGTCCGGTTGAAAAAGGGCGAGACGCATTCTAAGCCCTCCGCGCACAGGACGCTCGACGGCTAAGGTCGCTTCGGGACGTCGCGTCACATGCGCGTCCCGCGCCCTTGGGCTTGGGCGCTGTTCGAACCGAGGGTGAGCTGAGTTGGCCGACACCGCCGCCATGCATCCGGGGGTCCAGCACGATCCCGCGGGCGAAGACCCGAGTCGTCGGGATTTCATCCACATCGCCGCGGGCGCGGGCGCGGTCGGCGCCGTCGCCGCCATCGCCTGGCCGATGATCGATCAGATGAGCCCGTCGGACGACGTGCTCGCCATGGCTTCGATCGAGCAGGATATATCCAAGGTCGTCCTGGGCCAGGAAATCACCATCAAGTGGCAGGGCAAGCCGGTGTTCATCCGTCGCCGGACGCCCAAGGAGATCGCCGAGGCGGTCGCTGGCGACCACGCTGACCTGCGCGATCCGCAGACCGACGCCGAGCGCGTGAAGCCCGGCAAGGCCGAATGGCTGATCCTGGTGGGCATCTGCACGCACCTGGGCTGCGTGCCGACCTTCGGTCAGGGCGAATACGGCGGTTGGCTGTGCCCGTGCCACGG
>CAZTMF010000517.1:0-2746 GCA_964614675.1 uncultured Caulobacteraceae bacterium
ATGGCGCGCGGCGGGACGCTGGAGGGCGGCGCTGACCCGCGGCGCGAGGGCGTCGTGCTGGCGGACTGACCACGGCCCCTGCGGGCGGCTCTGAAGCCGCCGGCGACGCCGCAGGCGGCTCCGACTCGATGGCCGCGGGCGCGCCCGGCAGGATCAGCTCGAAGGCCGCTCCTTGCGGGCCGTTGGCGACCAGCAGCAGATCGCCCCCTTGCGCCTGTGCGAGCTCGCGGGAGATGGCGAGGCCGAGCCCCGCGCCGCCCGACCGCGCCGAGCCCGTGAAAGGCTGGAATAGGTGCGTGGTGGCCTTTTCCGGCAGGCCCGGGCCGTTGTCGGCCAGACGCACGACGCTGGCGCCGTCTTCCTGGTCCAGGCTGATGCGGACCAGACCCTGGTCGACGCTGCCGGACGCTTCGATGGCCTCGCGGGCGTTGCGGAGCAGGTTCACCAGAATCCGGTGCAGCTGGTCCGGATCAGCCATGACCCGCGCGCCGCCTGTGATGTTGGTCTGAAGCCCGACGCCATGGTCGCCGAAACCGGCGTCCTCTGCCGCCGCCTGCAGGGCCGGCAGCAGGAAAAGCTCGGACTGCTGGGGCGCCGCCTCCTGGCTCTTTCCGTAGTTCAGCACATCGGTGGCCAGGGTGATGGCCCGGTCGAGCGCGCGCTCCAGGCGAGGCAGGCTCTGGCTGACCCGGGGATCGCGCAGCGAGGCCAGGCGTTCGGACGCGATCTGAGCGCTGGAGAGCATGTTCCTGAGGTCGTGGTTGATCTTGGCGACGGCCTCGCCGAGGGCCGCCAGTCGGGCGCGCGAGGCGAGTGCGGCCCTGAGGTCGGCCTGCATCCGGTCGAGCTCGGCCTCGGCGCGGCCGATCTCGTCGCGTCGGTGGGATAGGGTGACATGGGCGCGCGGGTCCTCGGGATCGGCGCGGAACCGATCCATGGCCCGGGTCAGCTTCTGGATCGGCCGCACCAGGAAGGCGTCCAGCAACATGAACAGCCCCGCCCCGGCCACCACGGCGAGGAACAGGGCGACCCAGACCACCCGCACCAGATAGGCCGCGAGATCGCTGCGCAGGGTGGCGTTGGGGATCACCACCTCGATGAAGTCGCCGTCCCGGAAGCGCGGGCGCGCGACCACGCGGACGTAGCGGTCGTCGCCTGAGAACAGGGTCAGGAAGGGCTGGCTGATCCAGGTCGAGAAGTCGCGGTTCCTGAGGTCGACCAGCTCGGGCGTGCGGCGCATCCGCGGCGCCTCGATCAGCAGCCGGCGGACGTTGTCGGACTGGACCGCGACCGACACCACGCCCGCGCCCTTCAGCAGCTGGTCGCGCATGGTGTTGGAGACCGTGCGCGAGGGCGCCACGTCCACCGCCAGCGACGCCAGCTCGGCCGCGCGGCTGCGCTCGAGGTAGCGGTTCTCCTGGTAGTCGGCCAGCGAGGGCACCAGGATCAGGAGCGCCGCGGCCAGTGCGATCAGCACGGTCAGGATCAGCAGCCGCGCCGAGAGGCCGCCCGGCCACAGCAGGCGACGCCCGCTCGGGGCCGGCTTGGCCGCGCCCGCATCCGTGGAGGCGTCACTCATGCCCATTTCCGTACTTCACGGCTCTGCCGACAGCAACGCGCCGCCTGTCTAGGCCCCACCCGTCAGGAAATGGTGAAGCCGGCGTCCACCATGTAGAGGGCCCCCGTCACGGCCTTGGCCTCGTCCGATCCGAGGAAGGCGACCGTGGCGGCCACGTCCTCAGGCTGGGGGAAGTCGTTCAGCGCCATGTGGGCCAGGGCGTTGGCCCGGTATTCGTCGGTGGCGGCGGCGGTCAGCGGCGTCGGCGTGAAGCCGGGCCCCACTGCATTCACCCGGATCCGGTCCTTGCCCCAGGCCAGGGCGCAGGTGCGCGTCAGGGCCAGGATGCCGTGCTTTGCGGCGACATAGGCGGGATTAGCGGGCGAGGCCACGACGCTCAGCACCGAGGCGGTGTTGACGATGGCCCCGCCGCCCGCGGCCAGGAGATGCGGGTGCTCTGACCGCATGCAGTAGAAGGCGCCCGACAGATTGACCGCGATGGTCCGCTCCCACTGGTCGTTCGGGGTCTGCTCAGGGGGCAGCCGCGCGCCGCCGATCCCGGCGTTGTTCACCGCCAGCCTCAGGGGCCCGAGCCGCCGCACGACCTCGGCGATAGCGGCCTCGACAGCCGCGGAATCCGATACATCGACCTGGATCGCGATGGCGTCGCGGCCCAGCCCCGCAGCCACCGCCTCGGCCCTCGCCCGGTCGACATCCAGCACCGCAACCTTGGCGCCCTCGGACGCCAGCCGGATGCAGCACGCCTCGCCGATCCCCGACCCGCCGCCGGTGACCAGAACCGCCCGCCCCTCGTAGCGCCGCATCTCGGGCATGGCGTCAGGCCATGCTCACCGACTTGATCACCTGGCAGGCCTGGACGCCCTCCGGGCCGTCCTCCGAGCCGTGGCCGCTTTCCTTGACCCCGCCGAAGGGAGCGTCGGCGCCGGCGATCATGACGTTGTTGACCGCCACCATACCCGCCTCCAGTGCGTCACTGATCAGCATCCCCCGCTTGGAGGACTGGGTGAAGGCGTAGGCCGCCAGGCCATAGGGCAGGCGGTTGGCCTTCTCGACCGCGTCGTCGAAGTCCTTGAAGGTGTTCAGCAGGGCCACAGGCCCGAACGGCTCCTCGTTCATGATCCGGGCGGTGTCGGGCACGTCGCGGAGCACCGTCGGCTTCCAGAAGAA
>CAZTMF010000518.1:0-2745 GCA_964614675.1 uncultured Caulobacteraceae bacterium
GAGACCAAGCCCGCGGCCGGCGAGAGCAAGGACCAGACCGAGATCCGCGCCTACGCCGAGCAGATCGCCAAGCTCGACGACGCCAGCAAGCTCGCCGCGATGTTCGCCCAGCCCAAGGGCCTGGCGGAGGCCGAGGCCGACATCGCCCGTTCGGAAGAGGGCTGGATCCTCGGAGCCTAGTCTGCGCGCTTGGCGCCCAGCTTCCTGACTGCGCACTCGAGCTTGCTGGGACGGATGCGTCCGCAGAAATCGCTGGCCTCGGCGGCGCTGGCGAAGGCGGCGACCGTCACCACCGAATAGGCGCGCCCGCTCACCGTCGTCGGATGGATGGCCGGCCTGCGCCCCGCCAGGGCGTCGGCGAAGCCGTGGTCCAGCCGATCGACGGCCGCCTTGGCGTTGGCGGCCACCGAAAAGCTGCCGAGCAGCACCTGATAGACACCGGTGGTGCGCGCGGCCGCCTGGACCCGGGGTGGATTGGCGTAGGGGAAGGTGAAGCCGGCGTCGCAGCCGGCCCGCCAGGCCTTGCCGATCGGCGCGGTCTCCTCCACGGCCGTCCAAGCCTGGGATCCCGCCTCGTTGCGCGCCGTCCCCTGCAAGTCGGGCAAGCCGAACAGGGTCCGGCCCAGGATGCGGAAGCGGCGTGCGCCGCAATCCAGCTCCAGCGAGATGAGCACCGAACGTGCCTGCGCCTTGTTGGCCACATCGGCGCCGATCAGCTCCTCGCGAACCTCGGCGCTGATCACCCCCTGCCGGTCGGCCAGGGCGGTCTTCCGCTCCAGGGAGATCACCGCGCGTGGGTCGATGACGAGGATGGAGGCTCGGGTGATGGATGTGCGGGCGCCGAGCCAACGCAGGACGTCCGCCTCGGCGGTGGAGGCCGGGAAGTCGGCGGCGGGCGCGGCGTGGGCCAGGCTCGACATCGTGCAAGCGGCCAGCGCCGCCCCGGCGAGCCGCCCCGCCCCTTCCGCGAATTGGCGGAAGCTCGTCCGTCTTCTGATAGGTCCACGCCCCACCCGCACACCAGATCACGAGTCCGGCCATTGGCAGAGAGGAGATGCGTAAGCCGGTCGCCGCAGGGATCGCCGGCCATGCGAGATTGGCGCGAAGTCGCCAAGCCAAAAAATGGCAGTCAGTACCGTAGTTAATAAGTATTAATTCGGATATTTCTCCCCTTTCTCGGAACTACATTTGTATTCGATAGGTTAGGCGTCGAGGAGGAGGACCTCGTCGATGCTCAAGCGCCCACTCTGCGCCATAGCGGCATTGAGCGGCCTCGCCCAGTTGCTTGGCGGTTGCATGAGCGGCCGCTCCTCGCTCCTCGCCACACCGGCCGCTCGGGGGGCGGAGGTCGCGCCGACCACCGGCGCCGCGGCCTCCCCACCGCTCGCCGGGTCCCATCCGGCAGGGCCCCCGCGGAGCTCGCAGAATCTGCTGGCGTCCAGCGGCGCCGGCGCCGGTCGCATGGTCCTCACGCTCCGAGCTTCCGCCGCGGACGTCGGCGGCCTGCATCTTTCCAGCGGCATTTCGGCTTCAACGGCGCCCGTGGTCGCCGCCGGACGGACGGCGGTCTCGATTGCGCCGACCCTGGCCCCGGCCGCCTCGGTCGGGGCTTCGGTCGCAGCGGTGACGCAGCCGCTGACGGCCTCGGCTTCGATCCGCGCGAAAGCTGGCCTCAAGGCGGTGGCCAAGGGCCTCGCGGTCAAGCCGCAGCCCGGACTCGGCGTCTCGGTGCGCGTCGGCGGCTGAAGCAGGGCGGAGAGGATGGGACAGATAGGGGGAAACGCCAGGAATTGCCTGGCCGCACTGACCGCGATCGCGGCGGCGGCCGCGGCGCCGGAGATTGGCGCCGCCCAGACCACGCTCTCGCAGATCAATCCCGGGCGGCTGGACGTCAATCCGCCGGCCGTGCGTCAGCGCCCCCACCGCCCGCGCCGTGGCCGGCGGCCCCCCGTCAAGGCGCCCGAGATCAAGCCCTTCGTACTGACGCGGGTGGAGGTCATCGGGTCCACTCTGTCGCCCCAGGCGCTGGACGCCGCCTCGCGTCCCTTCGTGGGCAGGACCATCGACCGGGCGGGCCTCCAGGTCATCGCCGACGCCATGGCCAAAGTCTACGAGCGAAGCGACATCGCCCTCTACAACATCAACGTCCCCGACCAGGACTTCGCGGGCGGCGTACTCAGGCTGCAGGCGGCCGAGGGCTATATCCAGAGGGTGGCGTTCAGGGGCCGGGCGCGCGCGCCCGGCCTCGGCCTGGCCCGCCGCTATGCCGCCAGGCTCGAAGTGGAGCGCCCGCTGAAGCGTTCGGACATGGAACGCGACCTCTCCCTGATCCGCGACATCCCGGGTCTCACGCCCGAGATGCGACTGACGCCCGGCGAGGGCGACGGGGCGGTGGTGCTGGAAGTCGATCCGAACGCCCGGCGCGTGCAGGCCGCCATGTCGATCAACGACCGCGGCACGGCCTTCCTGGGCCGCACCCAGGTGGAGGCGGACATCTATCTGAACAGCCTGATCCGCACGGGCGACCAGACGCGCCTGTCGGTGGCCCTGCCGACCGACATCGAACGCTTCCAGCTCTACGGCTTCGGCCACAGCCAGCCGATCGGCGACGACGGGACGACGGTGCAGGTCTACGGCAGCTATCTGCGCACCCGGCCCCAGGGCCTCGACGTCCAGGGCCGGGCCTACTCCCTGGGGGCCCAGGTCAGCCATCCCCTGATCCGCGGCAAACGCCGGAACCTCTAC
>CAZTMF010000519.1:0-2743 GCA_964614675.1 uncultured Caulobacteraceae bacterium
TCAGGGGCGAGCGCAGGTCGTGGGCGATGGCGTCGCCGGCGTGGCGCAGGCCGGCCATGGAGCGCTCCAGCCGGTCGAGCATGTCGTTGAGTCCAGCGGCCAGTTCGTCGAACTCGTCGCGCGCGCCCCTGACCTTGGCGCGGGCGTGGAGGTCGCCGCCGCGCACCGCGGCCACCACAGCGTTCAGCCCCGCCATGGCGCGGCTGACGTTTCGGCTGACCAGCAGGCCGCCCGCCAGGCCCAGGATCACCATCAGGGCGCCGGCGCCCTGGAGGGCCCGCACGATCTTCACCACGAAGTATTCCGCCTGGCCGATGTCGGCCCCGACGAACAGCTGTTCGCCGGTGGCCAGCACCACCTGCTCGCCCCGGGCCGGCTGGCGCACCACCGCGCCGTTCGGATCGGTCCCGGTGACGCGGAACTGCTTCCACCCCGTCTCGCCGGCCTCGAACGGCGAGGTGGCGATCGAGCCGGTGTGCATGCCGCCCTTGCCGGTAAGCAGATAGAGGAACGGGCGCCCATCGGCGGTGCGCTCGATCAGGGCCTGGTTCAGGGCGTCGACGCCGCCCTGGCGGTAGACCGTCTCCAGCGAGCGCATCTCGGCGCCGATCTCCTGATCGGCCCGGCGCGTCACCTCGCCGGCGGTGACGGCGTAGATGTAGAAAAGAAGGGCTGCGGCGGCGAGCAGGAACACCGCCAGGAACATCAGAGTCAGGCGGAAAGGCGTGGTGCGGAACGGGGCGGGCAGCCTCATTGTGCGCGCACCGACACGGGTCCGCCCTAGGCGTCCAGGCGGTAGCCGGCGCCGCGGACGGTCTGCAGCATGGGCCGGTCGAAGCCCTTGTCGATCTTCGAGCGCAGGCGCGACACGTGCACGTCGATGACATTGGTCTGCGGGTCGAAGTGGTACTCCCAGACCTTCTCCAGCAGCATGGTGCGGGTCACCGACTGGCCGGCGTGACGCATCATGAATTCCAAGAGCTGGAACTCGCGGGGCTGCAGGTCGATCTCCTTGCCCTGCCGGGTCACCCGGCGGTGGATCAGGTCCATCTCCAGATCGCCGACCTTGAGCACGGTCTGCACCGAACCCGTTTCGTGCCGGCGCGCCAAGGCCTCGACCCGGGCGCTGAGCTCGGCGAAGGCGTAGGGCTTGACCAGATAGTCGTCCCCGCCCGCCTTCAGGCCCGCGACCCGGTCGTCGATCTCGCCGAGGGCGGAAAGCACCAGGACAGGCGTGCGGTCGCCGTCCCGCCGCAGGGTCTCGATCATCGAGAGCCCGTCCATCCGCGGCATCATCCGGTCCACCACCATGACGTCGAACTGATCCTGCCTGGCCATGTCCAGGCCATAGGCGCCGTCCGAGGCGATCTGGCATTCGTGGCCGGCTTCGCCCAAGCCCCGGGCCATGGCTTCAGCGGCCTGGACGTCGTCTTCGACTATCAGGATGCGCACGCTTGTAATCCCCCCACCAGACCTTCTAGGGCGCGGCCTAAACGGCGCCCTGTCAAGGCCGTTCGTGGCCCAAACTAGGTCCTCTAGGGCTCGATCTTGATCGGGACAAAGATGTTGCGGCCGTTGCGGTGGATCTGCAGCAGCACGCTGGTGCGGCCCGCCTTCTTGGCCTCGGCCACGGCGGCGACGACGTCGGCCGGCGCGGCCGCCGCCTTGTCGAGCACCCGAACGATCACGTCGCCGCGCTTGAGGCCCTTTTCGCCAGCGTCCGAAGACGCCTGGACGCTCTCGACCACCACGCCCTTGACCTCGGCCGGGATGCCGTAGCGGCGGCGCGCGGAGTCGTCGAGCGGACCGTAGCTCATGCCGAGCGCGCTCGGGCGCGGGGCGGCCGGAGCGGCGGGCGGGCCGCCGCCGCGATCCTGATCGCTGTCGTTGTCGGTCTTGGCCAGCTCCTGCTCGGAGGGCCGCATGCCCGAATGGACGTCGACGATCACCGGATGGCCGCCGCGCAGCACCTGCAGGTGCATCACGTCGCCGACGTGGGTCTCGCCCACCAGGCGGGTCAGTTCGGTCGAGCTGGCGACCGCCTTGCCGTTCAGGGCCAGCACGACGTCGCCGGGCTGCAGTCCCGCGCGATCGGCCGGACCGCCGGGCGTCAGCTCGGCCACCAGGGCGCCCTTCTTGCCGGCGATGCCGAGGCTGTCGGCGATCTCGGGGGTCACGTTCTGGATCACCGCGCCCATGTAGCCGCGGGTCACCTTGCCGGCCGAGATCAGCTGCCGGGCCACCGAGGCGGCCACGTCGGCGGGGATGTCGAAGCCGATGCCGACCGATCCGCCCGAGGGCGAATAGATGGCGGTGTTCACCCCGATAACCCGCCCATAGATGTCGAAGGTCGGGCCGCCGGAGTTGCCGCGGTTGATTGGGGCGTCGATCTGGATGTAGTCGACGAACGGTCCCTCGCCGATGTCGCGGCCATAGGCGGAGACGATGCCGGCCGTGGCTGTGCCGCCGAGGCCGAAGGGATTGCCGACCGCGATCACCCAGTCGCCGACGCGCGGCTTGGCCGAGTTCTCGAAGCTGACGAATGGGAAGTCGCGGCCCTCGACCTTGATCACCGCCAGGTCCGTGGCCTCGTCGCGGCCGACCACGACGGCCTTCAGCTCGCGCGGGTCCTTGCCGGGCATCGTCACCTTGATTTCGCTGGCGTTCTCGACGACGTGGTTGTTGGTGAGGATGTAGCCGTCGGCCGAGATGAAGAAGCCCGAGCCGGAGGACATGGCCTGGG
>CAZTMF010000520.1:0-2725 GCA_964614675.1 uncultured Caulobacteraceae bacterium
GGTACTGCTTGATCAGCACCACGTCGCCGATCGGCGGGCGGGCGATGGCGTGGGTCGGATAGCTCTCTACCGCCTGCAGCTGGGCCAGCATGGACGGCACGTCGTTGGGCGCGTGCTCGCCGTCGAACAGCAGCCAGTCGAAGCCCGCGCCAGCGCAAATCTCGGCGGTGAAGGGGCTGGCCATCGCCTGCCAGAGGCCGATCTGGCGGCGGCCCTCCTTCAGCGCCTGCTTGAACGGATTGATCGGCACGGCCACGGGCGCATTCTCCTGGTTGGAAACCACCCTAGCGCGCGAGGGCGGGGCCCCGAAAGGCGCACCTGTGGCTTTGCCTTGACCGAGGTTCTGTTAACATCGCAATGTTTCACGGCGCCAATCATCTTTGGGGGGATGAATGGACGAACCTCTCGCCATCGTTGCGCCGCCGGCTCGGCGGCTCCAGCCGATCCCGCGCTCCTTGCCGGCGATCCTGATGCGGGCGCGCGAGGCGGTGATGACTCACGTCAGGCCCGTGCTGCGGGCCTACGATATGACCGAGCCCCAGTGGCGCGTGCTCAGGACCCTGGCCTCCGTCGAGGAGGTCGAGGTCACCCAGCTGGCCGACATGGTGTTCCTGCTGCCGTCCAGCCTTTCGCGCATCCTCAAGGACCTGACCGAACGCGGTCTGATCCAACGGCGCAGCTCGGCCAGCGACCTGCGCAAGGGCCTGGTCTCGATCAGCGACAAGGGCCTCGCATTGATCGAGGCGGCGACGCCGGAGGCGGCCAAGGTCACGGTGGAGATCGAGCGGCTGTACGGGGCGGAGCGGCTGGGGCGACTCATCCGCCTGCTGGAAGAGCTCGAAGAGGCCGTGGGCCCGGGTCAGCCGGCCGCGGACTGAGGTGTTTGCTTCGCCTTCTGGGGGAAGCCGGTTACGGTTAAGCTTGGGGCGGCTAGGCTGGGAGTCACAAGGGGAGGGGCGGCCGCACGGTCTCCGCGCGGATCGCCGGGGGAAAGTCGCGAATGGCGACCCTGCGGATCAACGGCGAGCTCCGGACCGTCGACGCGCCGGACGACATGCCCCTGCTGTGGGTTCTGCGCGACATCCTGGACCTGACCGGGACCAAGTTCGGCTGCGGCATCGCCCAATGCGGCGCCTGCACCGTACACCTCGACGGCAAGCCGGTGCGCTCCTGCCTGCTGCCGATCGGCGCCATTGGCGACAAGGCGATCACCACCGTCGAGGCGGTCGGCCAGACCGAGGCCGGCCGCAAGGTGCAGGCGGCGTGGCTCGACCTCGAGGTCGTCCAGTGCGGCTACTGCCAGTCGGGCCAGATCATGTCGGCCGCCGCTCTCCTGGCCTCGAACCCGCATCCCGACGACGCGGACATTGACGCGGCCATGGCCGGGAACATCTGCCGGTGCGGGACCTATGTGCGCATCCGCAAGGCCATCAAGCGCGCCGCCGGGAATCGCATCTGATGCCCGGCCCGTCGCGCCGCTTCCTGCTGAAGGCCGGCGCCGCGGCCGGCGGAGGACTGCTGGTCGGCTTCGTGGCGCCGGGGTTCGTCCTCAGCGAGCCGGACCACGAGCCGGGCGTCTTCGAGCCCAATGCCTTCATCCGCCTCGACCGCTCGGGGACCGCGACCCTGATCATGCCCCAGGTGGAGATGGGGCAGGGCATCTACACCTCCATCGCCATGATCCTGGCCGAGGAGATGGACCTCGATCTCGACCGCGTTCAGCTCGAGGCCGCGCCGCCGGACGACCGCAAGTACGCCAACGCCCTCCTCCGCAGCCAGGTGACCGGCAATTCCAGCTCGATCCGGGCCTTCTGGACGCCGCTGCGCAAGGCTGGCGCCGGTGCGCGGACGCTGCTGGTCCAGGCCGCCGCCGGCGGCTGGGGCGTCTCACCGGGCGCCTGCCGCACCGAGCCCGGAGAGGTGGTGCATGACGCCTCCGGTCGGAGGCTCGCCTATGGCGCTCTGGTCGACCAGGCCGCGGCCCTGACCGCGCCCGCCGATCCGCCGCTGAAGGATCCAAAGAGCTTCCGCCTGATCGGCAAGCCGCTGAAGCGGCTCGACACGCCCGCGAAGGTCAACGGCGCTGCCCGCTTCGGCATCGATGTGAAGGTCCCCGGCGCCAAGGTCGCGACCCTGATGGCCTCGCCCGTGTTCGGCGGCAAGGTCGCGCGCGTGGACGACAGCCAGGCCAAGGCCGTGCCGGGCGTGCGCCAGATCGTGGTGCTGGACGATCTCGTGGCCGTGGTCGCCGACCACATGTGGGCTGCACGCCAGGGCCTCGAGGCGCTCGACCTCACCTGGAGCGAGGGGCCGAACGCTGGCGTCACCTCGGGCGAGATCAGGGGCCAGCTCGAGGACGCGGCTCAGCGCTCGGGCGCGGTGGCGCGAAACGATGGCGACGCCCTGAAGACCCTCGGCGACCAGAGCTCCCTGGAAGCGACCTACCACGCGCCCTTCCTGGCGCACGCGCCGCTCGAGCCGATGAACTACACCGTCGAGGTGCGGCCGGATGGTTGCGAGATCTGGGGCGGCACCCAGGTGATCACCCTCGCCCAGGCCCAGGCGGCCAGGGTCCTGGGGCTCAGGCCCGAGCAGGTGACCATCCACAACCAGCTCATGGGCGGCGGCTTCGGGCGCCGGCTCGAAGTCGACGGGGTGATCAAGGCCGTCCGGATCGCCAAGGAGGTCCAGGGTCCGGTCCGGATCGTCTGGACCCGCGAGGAGG
>CAZTMF010000521.1:0-2723 GCA_964614675.1 uncultured Caulobacteraceae bacterium
GCAGTAGATCCCCGCGGTGCCCAGCGCCGCCATGCCACCGACCGAGGAGACATTGACGATGTGTCCGCCGTGGCCCCGCGCGATCATGCGCGGGACGAAGGTCATGATCCCGTTGATCACGCCCCCCACATTGACGCCCATCACCCAGTCCCAGTCCGCGTAGGTGGCCTGCTCCATCGGCCCGATGACGCCCACGCCGGCGTTGTTGCAAAACAGGTCCACCGGCCCCAGCGCCGCCTCGACCTCGTCGGCGGCCCTGACCCAGCCCTCACGGTCGGTGACCTCGAGCTTGATCGGATGGAGCACGAGGCCCGGGCGCTCGGCGAACCAGGCCTTGATCGGATCCAGCGAGGCTTCGCGCCGGTAGGTGATGGCCACCTTCATGCCCGCCTCGGCCAGCACCTTGGCCAGGCCCATGCCGATGCCCGAAACCCCGCCGGTGATGAAGGCGACCTTGCCTGCGAACTCTTCCATGCCGCTCCCTCGCGCGGGGGCGCCCGCGCCCTTGCCGCTTCAGCCATAGACTCGCGTTTGACGAGGTCAACGGCATTGCATCGGCGAGCTGAACCACCTGCGCCGGGACCGATCCCGGGGTCTCAGCACCGCGGGCTCCCCCCGGGATGACAGGGCAGGGCTAGGCCCATCCCTCCACCAGGCTCGCCCCGAGCTTCGCCACCGCCTCCTCTTGCAGGGTCGCGGCCTTGCGGACTTCGAGGTCGAAGGGGACCAGGACCGAGCGGGCGCCGGCCAAGGCCGCGCCGGTGTCGGGATCGAACATCCAGTAGCTCCAGCCCAGGCGCCTTGGCTCGGCCTGGACCAGGCCAGCGCGGACCACGAAGCGGTCGCCCGCCCCGGGCGGATCGAAATAGGTGATCCGGTATTCGACGACCGCCAGCCCCATGTGCTCGCCCGCAGCCTCGCGGGTGATGGCGATTCCGTGGGCGGCGCCGTCGCCGAGGCGCGCCATCAGCCGGTGCGCCGCCACCCGGCCGAACACGTCGCAGTCCTCCGGACCGAAGGCGCCGGCGCCATAGCGGATCAGGCCGGCCCGATCGGCCTCGGCCAGGGTCCGCTCGCGGCCTGACGCCCCAGGCTCGAGGCTGCGAGGTCCGAGTCCGTCCGGAATCCGTACACGGAGCGATTCGGAGCGGCGGCGGGCGCTCTGCGACCAGGGGAATCTCCGTCCGTCGGCGGCCGAGACGTGCGCGGCCAGGGTCTGGACCACCGCGGCCGGCGTTTCCTCGCCCGAGTGGGCCAGGATCATCAGCGCCCGCAGGTCGTCTTCCCCGGTGTGGAGCAGGCCCGCGGTCATGTTCAGCGGGTCGCCGACCCGCGCCTCCTTGAGGAATCGGATGTGATGCTCGCGCACCGCCAGGGTGGCCGAGCCGCGGGGGGAGTAGGCCGAGTCCATGCCGAGGGCGCCCGCCAGTCCCGCCAGTCCCTCCATCGCATGGGCGACATAGAAGCGCACGTTGAGGTGGCCCATCTGGTCGCATTGCCAGGCGTTGACCCCGCCGCGCCAGACCTCGATTCCGCCCTCGAGCATGGCCGAAAGTTCCCTTCCCCGGGGCTCCTCGCGGGGTCTCTCTAGAACCACCCCGTTCAAGGTTTTGTTAACGAAAAAAATCTGTTGCCGGACGCCCGGGGCCGTTGACGGTTCATATACCGTATGTCCCCATATATCGGTATGGGACTGGGTTGGGACACAACATGTAGGGGCTTCGGCCCCTACCCAATCTTGCCGCCATTGGGCAGAATAGTCGTGGGTTCAGGGCGATGATCGGTAGCGAAGCCAAGCAGGAACAGACGCCTTCGAAGGCGCGGTTTTCGCACCCCCGCAGCGAGGGGCGGCCGCAGCTCACCCTGGTGCGCAAGGTCGAGGTCGACCGCTCGCGCGACGCGCTCCTGACCGACTTCGGCATGACCACCCTGCAGGACCGCTACCTGCTTCCGGGCGAGTCGTACCAGGACATGTTCGCCCGGGTCGCCACGGCCTATGCCGACGACGCCGACCACGCCCAGCGGGTCTACGACTACATGTCCCGCCTCTGGTTCATGCCGGCCACCCCGGTGCTGTCCAACGGCGGCGCGGAACGCGGCCTGCCGATCTCGTGCTTCCTGAACGCCGTCGGCGATTCGCTGGAAGACATCGTCGGCGCCTGGAACCAGAACGTCTGGCTGGCGGCCAACGGCGGCGGCATCGGCACCTACTGGGGCGGGGTCCGCTCCATCGGCGAGAAGGTCAAGGGCCAGGGCCAGACCTCGGGCATCATCCCCTTCATCCGGGTGATGGACTCCCTGACGCTGGCGATCAGCCAGGGCTCGCTGCGGCGGGGCTCGGCGGCGGTCTATCTCGACGTACACCACCCCGAGATCGAGGAATTCCTGGAGATCAGGAAGCCGTCGGGCGACTTCAACCGCAAGTCCCTGAACCTGCACCACGGCATCTCGATCACCGACGAGTTCATGGAGGCGGTGCGCGACGGCGTTCCCTTCGGCCTGCGCTCGCCCAAGACCCATGAGATCGTCCGCGAAGTCGACGCCCGCGCTCTCTGGCAGAAGATCCTCGAGATCCGCCTGCAGACCGGCGAGCCCTATCTGATCTTCGCCGACACGGTGAACCGGGCCATGCCCCAGCACCAGCGCGAGCTGGGTCTGAAGGTGCGCCAGTCGAACCTGTGCTCGGAGATCATGCTGCACACCGGCATCGACCACCTGGGCCA
>CAZTMF010000522.1:0-2722 GCA_964614675.1 uncultured Caulobacteraceae bacterium
GTCCCTCGAGCGCCATCACGCGGCCGAGGACAGACGACGGGTGCGTTCCCGGCCCACGACCTCGCGCGCCAGGCGCAGATAGGCCTGGCTGCCGGCGCATTTGAGATCGTAGATCAGAGCCGGCTTGCCGAACGAGGGGGCCTCGGAGACCCGCACATTGCGCGGGATCATGGCCGTGTAGACTTTGTCGCCGAAGTGGGTGCGAACGTCCTGGGCGACCTGCTGGGACAGGCTGTTCCTGCGGTCGTACATGGTCAGCACGATCCCCTGCAGTTCCAGCCGGGGATTGAGGCTCCCCCGCACCAGCTCCACCGTGTGCATCAGCTGCGACAGGCCCTCCAGGGCGAAGAACTCGCACTGCAGCGGCACGAACACCGCGTCGGCGGCGGCCATGGCGTTCAGAGTCAAAAGGTTCAGCGAGGGCGGGCAGTCGATCAGCACATAGGTATAGCGGCTGGGACCTGTATCGGCCCTGAGCGGCGCCAGCGCGTCGCGCAAGCGGAAGGAACGCCCCGAAGCATGGCCGAGCTCGAGCTCCACGCCCGAAAGGTCGGCGTCGGCGGCTGCAAGGTCGAGATTGGGCACGGAGGTGGAAAGCGCGGCCTGTGCGAGGCTCGTCTCGCCCATCAGGACGTCATAGGTGGTGGAGGTGCGAAGCGCCTTGGGCACACCCAGGCCCGTCGAGGCGTTGCCCTGGGGGTCGATGTCGACCAGCAGCACCCGCTCGCCGACGGCCGCCAGGGCGGTGCCGAGGTTGATGGCGGTGGTGGTCTTGCCCACGCCCCCCTTCTGGTTGGCGACGGCGAGGACGCGGAGCGAGGGCTCAGGAGCGGGCACGGCGCAGGCCTTTCACACGCAGGATACGGCCGGACGGGTCGCTGAGGCTGGGGAGCAGCTCCGCCCGGAAATCCCAATATCTGGTAGCCTCGGCCAATTCAGCCCCTACATCTTGGCCCTTCAGGAACAATCCCGTAGCGCCTTTGGCCAGGTATGGCCAGGCGAATTCGAGCAGTCGGACCGTCGGCGCGCAAGCCCTGGCGGTGACGATATCCACCGACAATGACAGGCTTTCAGCGCGGGCGTTGTGAACCGTCGCGGGGAGGCCCAGGACGTCGATCACCGCCTGCAGGAACCGGCACCGCTTGGCCATGCTTTCGACCAGGTGGATGTGGGCGTCGCCGCGGCCCTTCAGCAGAATGGCCAGCACCAGGCCCGGGAATCCGGCCCCGGCCCCGAGATCGGCCCAGGTCACGGCGTGCGGCGCCAGAGCCAGGAGCTGGGCGCTGTCATAGGCATGCCGCCCCCAGAACGCCTCCAGCGCGGACGGCCCGACGAGGTTCATCTGCTCGTTCCATTCGGAGAGCAGCCCGCGGAAGCGCTCGAGGTCGGCCGTCTGCGAGGCCGTCGCCCCGGTGGCCAAGGCGAAGGTGTCGGCGTCGATGACGGTCACTACGCCGCCCGGGCGCGGCGGACGTGGGCCAGAAGGGCCGCGAGGGCCCCGGGCGTGACGCCCTCGATGCGGGCGGCCTGTCCCAGTGTCAGAGGCTGAACGCGGGAGAGCTTCTCGCGGACCTCGTTGGAGAGGCCGCCGATGGCGCCATAGTCGAGGTCGGCCGGAAGGCCCAGGGCCTCTTCGCTGCGGAACGCCTCGGCGTCGGCCGTCTGGCGGTCGAGATAGCCCGCATAGGCCGCCTCGATCTCGATCTGCTCGCGCACCTCGGGCGTCCAGGCGCGAATCTGGGGCCAGACCGCCGCGAGGTCGTCGAACCCTATGTCCGGATAGGCGAGCAGTTGCAGCAGGTTCCGGCGTGATCCGTCCGCCTTGACCTTGAGGCCCAGCCGATTGGCCGCGGTGGGGGTGAGGTTGAGGGCCCGCGCCTCGTCCCCCGCCGACGAGATGGCGGCCTGTTTCACGTGAAACATTTGGGCGCGGGCGCCGCCGACACATCCGAGCGCCAGTCCTCGGGCGGTCAGGCGCCGGTCGGCGTTGTCGGCCCGCAAGGACAGGCGGAATTCCGCCCGGCTGGTGAACATCCGATAGGGCTCGGTCACGCCACGGGTGACCAGGTCGTCGATCATCACCCCGATGTAGGCCTCGTCCCGCCCGAAGATCACGGGATCGTCGCCCGAGGCGGTCAGGGCCGCGTTGAGACCGGCCACCAACCCCTGGGCGCCCGCTTCCTCATAGCCGGTCGTGCCGTTGATCTGGCCGGCGAGGTAGAGGCCCGGCAGCGCCTTGGTCTCCAGGCACGGGTCCAGGGCCCGCGGATCGACATAGTCGTACTCGATCGCATAGCCGTAGCGCTTCACCGCCACCCGCTCGAGGCCGGGGATGGTGCGCAGGAACAGATCCTGGGTTTCCTCCGAGACCGAGGTCGAGATGCCATTGGGATAGACGGTGTCGTCGTCCAGTCCCTCGGGCTCCAGGAAGATCTGGTGGCCGGTCTTGTCGGCGAAGCGGACCACCTTGTCCTCGATCGAGGGGCAGTAGCGGGGTCCGCGTCCGGTCGCGCGGCCGCCGTAGACCGCGGACTCCCCGAGGCGTTCCGCGATGATCCGATGGGTCTCGGCGGTGGTCCAGGTGACGCCGCAGGCCACCTGTTCGCCGGTGATGGCCTTGGTCATGAACGAGAACGGGACCGGTTCCTCGTCGCCCGGCTGCTTCTCCAGGCGATCCCAGGAGATGGTGCGTCCATCCAGGCGCGCGGGCGTGCCGGTCTTC
>CAZTMF010000523.1:0-2718 GCA_964614675.1 uncultured Caulobacteraceae bacterium
CCAAGTACGCCTCGGCCTTCTACGGCCCCTACCGCGAGGCGATCGGCTCGGCCAAGGCGCTGCAGGGCGACAAGAAGACCTACCAGATGGACCTCGGGAACACCCACGAGTCCCTGCGCGAGGTGGCCCTCGACATCGCCGAGGGCGCCGACATGGTCATGGTCAAGCCCGGCATGCCCTATCTCGACATCGTCCGCCGGGTGGTCGAGGCCTTCTGCATGCCGACCTTCGCGTTCCAGGTCTCGGGCGAATACGCCATGCTGATGGCCGCGGCCCAGAACGGCTGGCTCGAGGAGGAGCGCGCGATCCTGGAGAGCCTCTCGGCCTTCAAGCGCGCCGGCTGCGCGGGCGTGATCACCTATTTCGCCCCGAGGGCGGCGCGGCTGCTCGGCGCCTGATTGCAGCGCCCGGCCAAGGCTGCGTAACCTAGCCTCTCGCACGGGGGCCTCCGGGGGGATGATCCTTTACGCAGCGCGGGGCCCTCTGGCCGACCGGCGCAGATATCGGCCCCGCCACTTCGCGATGCTGGCCGACGCCTACGCGCCTGCGCAGCTGCGCTGGGCCGAACGGCTGTCCGACCTTCCCAGGAGCGACTGGGCGCTCGTGATCCGCGCTCCGAACGGCTACGCACTCGATGCCGGCCTGGCCGCCAGGCACGCCGGCGGACGCTATGTCTTCGGCGCGCTGTCGCGGGAGGAGCGGCGAGCGCTGGAGACACGCGACGGCGTGCTGGTGCTGGACCTCGACTGGGACCCGCTCGCGCCCTCCGAGGAGGTGGTCGCCGGCCTGATCGGCTCGATCGACCGGTTCGGCCTCGATCCGGCGCGCATCCGCCTGATGCATTCGAACCAGGCCGGCCGTGCGGCTTTCGAGGCCCAGTGGCGGCGGCTCAGCAACCGGCCGGCGGTGCGGACGCTGGAGTTCCCGACCTCCTTCGCCCTGGCGGTGGCCTACCAGGGCGCCCGCCGCCGCGAGGAGGAGATAACCGCGAGGCTCGAACGCGCCCGCGCCGCCCTTCATTCGGGTACACGCGGAAAGCTGTTCAACAGCTTCAACGGGGGCTTGCGCGCCCAGCGGCTTCATCTGGTCGCCTGGCTGCACCATGTCCGCCTCCTGGAGCGGGGCCACGTTTCCATGCTCGGCTATCGCAAGGGACCGCGCTGGCTGACGCACCTGAAGCGGGGCGCCTCCAACGGCCCGCCTGCGGAGCTCCAGGCGTCGCTCCAGAAGATGCCGCTGGCCGACGAGACCGCTGAAAGCCTCCGCGAGGTCTGGCGGCGGCTCCCCCTCACCCTCGACCTGGAGGGCGATTTCCGCGAGCACGGCTACGAACGGGTGGCCTGGGAAAGCCCCGATCCCCGCTACTACGACGACAGCTGGTTCTCGGTGGTGGTCGAGTCCCACGCCGACGCGCTCGACATGCTGCACATCACCGAGAAGGTCGCCAAGCCGATCCTGAACGCCCATCCCTTCCTGGCGCTCGGGAGCCAGAACGCCATGGCCCAGCTGTGCGCCTATGGCTTCGAGAGCTTCGCGCCTCAGTTCGACGAGAACTTCGACGCCTGGCCCTGGCCCAAGGAACGTATGCGCCGGTTCATGAAGGAGATCCGGCGCTTAGGGTCGCTGGAGCCCGACCACCTGCGCGATCTCTGTATCGAGCTCTGGCCGCGATGCGAGCACAACTACCGCCACTTCTTCGGCGGCGCCCACCAACGGCTCGGCGAGGCGTTCAGGCGCGACGTGCTGGACCAGCTCTGCTGAGCCCGTCAGGGCATGGGCATCGGGGCCGCGACGCCGTCTCCGCCGGTCGGCATGTCGGCCTGCTCCTCGTCGCGCGCGAAGCTCAGCGGGATGTCGACCTCTTCGCCCACGATCTCATGGCTGAAGTTGTCGGGGCTGATCTTGATCTGATGCGCCATGCGCAGGGCCGCGTCACCGAGGCCATGGCCGACCGGCGTCTCGCGCTCCACTACGCATTTGTCGACAGTGGCGTCGACCATCACGATGCAGCGCAGCACCACCCGCGCCTGGTCGCTGTCAGGCGGCAGGTCCGGCTCCGGGGGCTTGGGCGCCTGGCTGCCTGGCTTGGGGACCAAAGGGCCCGGACCCACGCCCACCGGATTGGCCAGGCCGGGGCCGGCGGCAAGCAGCACGGCGAGGCCGACCAGCCAGCTCCAGTTCTTCGCAGAAGGCCTGTTCAATGCTCGCTCTCCTTGAGCAGCTCCGCCAGGTGATCCTGCCACACGGCGGCCAGGGTGTGGGTCCCGTGGCCGCGGGTCTGGTCCGATATGGGGAGCAGGATGAAGCGGCCCTTTTTGAGGCGCGAGGCGAATCGTTCGCCCACGTTCAGCTCCGGCGGATTGATGAAGTCGTCGGCCGAATTGATCCACATGACCGGAGCGGTGATCTTCTCCAGGCCCGCCGAGGGGTCGTAGTTCCGCGAGGCCGAGACCGCGTAGAGCATGTCGTTGGCGTCGAGCTCTCCGATGTAGCCGTCGATCACGTCCTTGAGCGCGGCGTCGGCCTGATCGCGCGTGCCCTGGTTCTTCTGCATCCGGAGCGGCGCCGACCCGGCGATGACCAGCATGTCGGCGGCGATGCGAAGGCCCATCTGGGGCTGGGCCTTGTAGTCCCCGCCCATCCAGGCCGGGTCGCTGCTGATCCCGTCGATCACCATCTTGCGCCACATGCGGTTGCGGCCGGCGATCTGGGTCGGCG
>CAZTMF010000524.1:0-2709 GCA_964614675.1 uncultured Caulobacteraceae bacterium
CGGGGTGAACCACGAGAGCCTGACGGCCGATGACGTGGTGGTCTCCAACGCCTCCTGCACGACCAACTGCCTGGCCCCGGTCGCCAAGGTGCTGCACGAGCTCTGCGGCATCGAGCGCGGCTATATGACCACCATCCACTCCTACACCAACGACCAGCCCTCGCTGGACCAGCTGCACAAGGACCTCTACCGCGCCCGCGCGGCGGCCCTGTCGATGATCCCCACCTCGACCGGCGCGGCCAAGGCGCTGGGCCTGGTGCTGCCCGAGCTGGCCGGCAAGCTGGACGGCTCCTCAATCCGGGTGCCGACGGCGAACGTCTCGGTGGTCGACCTCACCATCGTGCCGGGACGCGACGTCACCCCCGACGAGATCAACGAGGCCATGCGCGTGGCGTCCGAAGGCCCGCTGCGCGGCGTCCTGGCGACCGAGGATGCGCCCCTGGTCTCCATCGACTTCAACCACGTGGCGGCCTCGGCGACCTTCGCCAGTCCCCAGACCCAGGTGATCGAGGGCAAGCTGGCCCGCGTCGTCGCCTGGTACGACAACGAGTGGGGCTTCTCCACCCGGATGGCCGACACCGCGCTCGCCATGGGCAAGCTGCTCTAGTTCCTTCGACACAGGAGACGCGGAGATGGGCTTCCGCACGCTCGACGACGTGGACGCCAAGGGCAAGCGCGCGCTCGTCCGCGTGGACTTCAACGTGCCGATGGAAGATGGGCGCATCACCGACGACACCCGCCTGAAGGCCGCCCTGCCGACCATCCAGCAGCTGCGCGCCGAGGGCGCGCGCGTGATCCTGATCACCCACTTCGATCGGCCCAAGGGCCAACGAGTGGACTCCATGAGCCTGAGGCCCGTGGTCGAGCCCCTCGCCCGGCTGATCGGCGCACCCGTGGCCTTCGCCGACGACTGCATCGGCCCGCAGGCGCAAGATGCGGTGGCCCGTCTGGGCGACGGCGACGTGCTGCTGCTCGAGAACCTGCGCTTCCACCCCGGCGAGGAGGCGAACGATCCAGGGTTCTCGCGCGAGCTGGCGGATCTAGGCGATCTCTATGTCGACGACGCCTTCTCCACCGCCCACCGGGCGCACGCTTCCACCGAGGGCGTCGCACGCATCCTGCCCGCCTACGCCGGCCGGGCGATGCAGACCGAGCTCGAGCACCTGGAGAAGGCCCTGGGATCGCCGCAGCGGCCGGTGATGGGCATCGTGGGCGGCGCCAAGGTCTCGACCAAGCTCGACCTCCTGGACAACCTGGTGACCAAGCTGGACCGGCTGGCCATCGGCGGGGGCATGGCCAACACCTTCCGTTTCGCCCAGGGCTACGACGTCGGCGCCTCCCTCTGCGAGAAGGACATGGCGGACACCGCCCGCGAGATCATCGGCAAGGCCGAGGCGGCCAAGTGCCAGCTGCTGCTGCCGACCGATGTGGTGGTGGCCAGGAAGCTCGAGCCGGGCGCCGAATGCCGCGTCACCGAGCTCGGCAAGATCGCGGCGGACGAGAGCATTTTCGACGTGGGGCCCAATAGCCTGGCCCAAATCCTCGGCGCCATCGAAGAGTCCCGGACCCTGGTCTGGAACGGCCCCCTGGGCGTCTTCGAGGTCCCGCCCTTCGACAAGGGCACGGTCGCGGCCGCGCGGAAGGCCGCGGAGCTCGCCAAGGCGGGCAAACTCGTGGCAGTCGCTGGCGGCGGAGACACCGTGGCCGCCCTCAATGCGGCAAAGGTCTCGGGCGACTTCACCTTCGTCTCGACAGCGGGCGGCGCGTTCCTAGAATGGATGGAGGGCAAGACGCTGCCGGGGGTGGCCGCGCTGCAGTCATAGACAGACGCCCCTTTAGAACGAGGGACTATGAGCGACCGCATCAACGAGATCCTGGGCTATTACGAGAGCGACAGCCCGGGGACCAAGGCCAACCTCGCACGCATCCTGCTCCACGGACGTCTCGGGGGGACAGGCAAGCTGGTCATTCTGCCCGTCGACCAGGGCTTCGAACACGGCCCCGACAAGAGCTTCGCCCCCAATCCGCCGGCCTACGATCCGCACTACCATTTCCAGCTGGCGATCGACGCCGGCCTGAGCGCCTACGCCGCGCCGCTGGGCATGCTGGAAGCAGGGGCCGACACCTTCGCCGGGCGGGTGCCGCTGATCCTGAAGGTCAACAGCGCCAACCTCCTGTTCCCGAAGGCCGACGTGAAGGACCAGGCCATCACCGGGAGCGTCGAGGACGCCGTCCGGCTGGGCTGCTCGGCCATCGGCCTGACCATCTATCCGGGTTCGGGCGCATCGCTGGAGATGATGGAGGAAGCCCGAGAGCTGATCGCAGAGGCCAAGTCCTATGGCCTCGCGGCCGTCGTCTGGTCCTATCCGCGCGACGGGGATCTTTCGACCGCCGGTGAGACCTCCTTGGACATCTGCGCCTACGCCACCCACATGGCCGCCCTTCTCGGCGCCCACGTCATCAAGGTCAAGCTGCCGACCGATGCGCTCGAACAGAAGGGGATGGACGAGCTGTATAAGTCCGCAGGCGTGAAGTACGACACCCTGGCCGACCGCGTGCGGCACGTCGTGCAGTGCGCCTTCGCCGGCCGCCGCATCGTGATCTTCTCCGGCGGCGGCAAGAAGGGCGAGGACTCCATCTTCGATGAGGCGCGGGCCATCCGCGACGGCGGCGGCTTCGGCTCCATCATCGGCCGCAACTCCTTCCAGC
>CAZTMF010000525.1:0-2705 GCA_964614675.1 uncultured Caulobacteraceae bacterium
TTCCATCGGACCCGTTCCGGTCTGAAGTTTGTCCCAAGGGCAAGGTCAAGCGTCGAGACGAGACCGGCCGAGAGGTTCGCTAGCGGCGCGCGTGGAGACGTCGATCGCGATGGCTTCGTTCTCTTCTTTGGCCGGCGCGAGTACACCGGCTTCATGTCGCCCGCGGCCTGGCGCGAGATGCTTGCCGCGGGGCCGCCCGGACCTCGCCGCTAGATCCGCCCCGCCGTCGTCGCGCGAGCGCATGGTGACGGATCGATCCGTCCCGGCCCGGGATCGAAACGACCGGCCTCGGCCCGAAATCGCTCCATCCGCCACCCCTGCTGACAAGCGTCCTGCGTGAACAATCTCAGGATGTATCTGCAGCGCCGGGGGTGTCGGTATGACCAATGACTCGTCAACCACTTTCGCCAAAATTGTATTTGACGGCCTTTGGGGACAGGGTGATATTGGAATCCAGTCAGGGCGGCAGAAAGTCGTCATCCCCAGAATTTCTATAAGAGCGGCCGTGTAGACCGCTCCTGTAAGCGTCGCTTTCAATAAATCTATCTAATATGTCGGAAAGTCGGCGCGGCTATGCCTGCGCCGAAACGATGAATGCTGGGTGGCGCACATGACGATCAGGCCAGTTCTTGGTGGAGGCCCCATCTCGATACTCGATGGGGCGGGGAAGCAGCTGGAGATTCCGCTCAACCTATTGTCGTTCAACGATAGCGGGTTGGATGCGAGCGGCTGGCCCAGCTACGCGGCCAACAAGGCCCTGGTCGACCCCTGGATCAACTCTCTCGTCCAGCGCCAGCTGCTGCGTCCGGGCCAGGCCCCGGCGGCCGCCCCGGCGCTGGTGATCGCCGCGCGCGACAAGGGCTCTGAGGGCAACACCATCTCCATCGCCATCTCCAACGTGAAGCCGGCGCTCGCCCCCGCGGTCCCCGGCGACACCACGGTGGACGTGACGGTCACGGTCACCCAGGCCTATCCGGGACTGACCGCCGCCAGCATCGTGAGCGAGCTCGGGACCACGGCGACCAATGGGAGCCAGCCCGGCCTCGCCATCGTCAAGGCCGGGACGGTCAAGGCGCCGGACGTGGCCGTCGAAGGCGACTTCTCGGGCGGCCCTCCGGCCAAGTGGGCGCCCCTGCTGAAGGACGGCGCGACCGTCGCCTTCACCCTGAACGCCCGCAACAACGACGACCCGGACTCGGTCAATCCGCACGGCGCCATCACCGCGGTCGTTCCGGGCGCCACGCCCGCGGACACCACCTTCACCCTGACCCTCAGCTGGCGGAAGACCAAGACGGGGGTGAAGCTCAGCAACCTCGGGACCGCGTTCGCCTATGTGCTGAACGTCTCGGCTCCGCCCAGCGGCTTCGCGCCGCCGGCGGCGGGCGTCTTCAACCTCATCGGCGGCGCCGACGCCAGCTCCGCCGCCGCGGCCGCGGCCCAGGCCACCGTCCTCGCCGCCTGATCCCGCGTTCCGGCCGACCCCATCCTCATCGGAGGTGCTGAAGCATGCCCGTATCGGTCTCCTATCCCGGTCTCTACATCGAGGAGCTGCCGCTCAACTCCCACACCATCGCCGCGGCTCCGACCTCGGTGGCGGCCTTCGTGGGCTACACCCACCCCTACAAGACCAAGGCGTTCGGCCAGGCGGTCCGGATCTTCGGTTTCTCCGACTACGAGGCGGCCTTCGGCGGCCTGTACACCAGCGGCCTGGTGGACTCGAACGTCGCCCGGGCGGTCTACCAGTTCTTCCTGAACGGCGGCTCTGACGCCTACGTCGTGGGGCTGAAGCCCCTGATGCACGACAGCGGCGGCGGCTCGACGGAGTTCACCAACCCTGCCGTGGCCTTCACCGCCACCGTCCCCACCACCGGCGGGGGCATGGTGTTCACCGCCCGGGAGCTGGCCGACATCGTCCCCATGAAGGTGGCGATCACCAATGTGCGGGCGATCGCGCCCAGCGTGGTGCTGAACACCTTCGACGTGATTGTCACCTACGGCTCGCGGATCGAGACCTACCGCGGGGTGCAGGTGGGCGGCGATCCGAACCTCGCCCCCGACAAGATGATCAACGGCGCCTCGTCCCTGGTCCAGGTGGCCGGGGGCCCGGGCTTCGGGACCGCCCTCGCGGGCGTCAGCACCACCACCTTCACCATGACGCCGCCGGCCGGCTTCACCACCACCTTCGACATCGGCGACTTCCTGGACGTGTTCGAGCCGGACACTTCGCTCGACAAGGTCCAGATCTTCAACATGCTGCTGACGCCGGGTGTGTCCGACAACGCCGTGCTGAGCGCCGCCCTGTCGTTCGCCGAGCGCAAGCGCGCCTTCGCCATCGTCGACCCGCCCGAGATGGCGGCGGCCGACAGCTCCGGTTCGCTGCCGGCGATCGACACCTTCCTGCCCCTGATCCCCAGGAGCCAGAACGGGGCGCTGTATTTCCCCTATCTGCTCAGCACCGATCCGGTGACCTCCGCCACGATTAGCGTGCCGCCCAGCGGCTATGTCGCCGGGATCTACGCCCGCATCGACACGCGCCGGGGCGTGTGGAAGGCGCCCGCCGGCCTCGAGACCACGGTGCTGAACACCGTCGGGCCGGTGCCCACCGGCCTGATGACCGATCCGCGCCACGGGGTGCTGAATCTCGAGAGCATCAATGTGCTCCGCAACTTCAGCGACTCCGGCACGGTGGTGTTCGGGGCGCGCAC
>CAZTMF010000526.1:0-2691 GCA_964614675.1 uncultured Caulobacteraceae bacterium
AGCGAGGTCAGCATGCCGTCGATGGCCGACTGGATCAGCTTCTTGTCGTCGACCGTGGTGACGTACTGATTGTCGACGGTGGTGAGCACGTCCCCGAACAGCTCGAGCATGTGGTAGGTCTCGGGCTTCGCCGTCGCTGTCGCGTGGGCCGTCTGATTGACGAAGGCCATGCTTCCCGCTCCGAGCAGGAAGGCGCTGGCTCCGACGAGGAAATACTTGCGCATCATGATGCGGCCCTAAATCTGGTTTGGGTCATTTCGAAGACGCCGCGGGGCCCAGGTCAACCCCGGCCGTTCGCCGCAAGCGCCTCAGGTGAAAACCAGCGCGCCGGATCGACAGGGGCGCCCTGCCTTCTGAGCTCCAGATAGAGCTCCGGCCCGGAGCCCTGGGACATGGCGCCGAGGGTCTGTCCCGAGCGGACCGGCCGTCCGGTCGCCGCAGTGATCCTGTCGAGGCCCGCGAGCACGAGGTCATAGCCGCCGCCAACGTTCAGGATGAGAACACCACCCCACCCCTTAAGCGGCCCTGAATATTCCACCACGCCCCCCGCGGGCGCGCGCACCTGGGCGCCGGCGCCGGTGCGCCAGGTCAGGCCGTCGGAGGTCTGACCGCCGGGCGAGGACTGGCCGAAGCGGCGGATCAGGGCGCCAGGCGTGGGGGCCAGGAGGCGGGGGGGCGGTCCGGCAGGGCCCGCCTCGGCGCGGGCCAGCGCCTGGGGCGAGACGCCGGCCGAGCGAAGGGCGCCCGACAGCGACTGCGCTCGCCGCTCGGCGTCGGCGGCATCGCTCTCCAGACTGTGCTCCAGGGCGGTCTTCTCGCGGATCGACTGCTCGATCTCGGCGCGGCCGTCCGCCAGTGCGCTCTCGGAGGTGAACAGGTCCTCGCTGAGGCCGGTGATGCCCCGGCGAACGCGCTGCAGCTCGTCGGCCCGGACGCGGAAGGCGCGGGCGCGGGCGTTCAGCTCCGGCTCGATGGCGCGCACCAGTATGGCGGCCCTCACCGCGTCCTGGGCCGAGCGTGGCGAGACCAGGAGCGCCGGCGGAGGATCGCGGCGATAGAGCTCCAGCGCCCCCAGCAGGGACGCGAGGGCCCCCTGGTTGGCGCCCATGCCGGCCCGCAGCGCCGCCTCGCGCTGGTTGAGGTCGGCGAGCCTAGCGCGCTTGTCGGCGAGGCCCTGGGTCCCCGTGGCGGCCACCGCCTTGAGCTCGGCGAGCTGAGCGTCCAGGCGCGCGATGTCCTCGCGCAGCTGCTGGGCCTGGGCGCGGGCGTCATCGCGGGCGAGGCTGCGGGCCTCGAACTCGCCGCGCAGGGCCGCGACGTCCGGGCCGGCGGCCAGCGCCGCCCCCAGACCGCCCGCGGCCCCGAGCCCGATCAGAACGCCCACAAGTCCCCGACGCATCGCGCCAGCATAGCGGCGCCTGACGCCGATGCGACCGGCTTAAAGGTCGCTCTAGTCGCGGTGATAAGGGCCGCCGCCCAGGATGGTGACGGCGCGGTAGACCTGTTCGGCCAGCATGGCCCTGGCCAGGGCGTGGGGCCAGGTCTGGGGGCCGAACGCCAGCTTGCGCCCGGCGCGCTCCAGCGCCGCCTCGCCCAGGCCGTCCGCCCCGCCGACCAGGAACACCAGCCGCCGCGAGCCGCCATCGCGCAGGCGGCCGATCAGCTCGGCGAAGGCGCGCGAGGCCATGACGGCGCCGTGCTCGTCGCAGGCGATCACCTCGTCGCCGGGCTGCAGGGCGGCCAGCAGCGCCTCGGCCTCGGCGGGTTTGCCGGACTTCCTGGCCTCGATCTCGAGGATCTCGACGGGTCCCAGGCCCAGCGCGCGGCCGGCGGCGGTCGCGCGGCGTGCATAGTCCTCGGCCAGGGCCGCCTCGGGCGCGCGGCCCAGCCGGCCGATGGCCGTTATCGCGATGCGCACGGGATGGCCGGCTGTCGGGTCAGACCTCGTCGGCGCGCTGGATGATCTGGCCGACCATGCCGTAGGCCTTGGCCTGCTCGGCCGACATCCAGAAGTTCCGCTCGGTGTCGGAAACGACCTTCTCGTAGGTCTGGCCGGTGCGCTCGGCGATGATGGCGTTCACGCGCTTGCGCATCTTCACGATCTCCTCCGCCTCGATGGCGATGTCGGAGGCCTGGCCGCGGTAGCCGCCCGAAGGCTGGTGCAGCAGGAAACGCGTGTTGGGCAGGCAGAAGCGCCGGTCCTTCTCGGCGGCCAGGAAGATGGTGGCGCCGGAGCTGGCCACCCAGCCGGTGCCGATCGCCTTCACCTTGGGGCCGCAGAACCGCATGACGTCGTAGATGGTGTCGCCCGATTCCACGTGGCCGCCGGGTGAATTGATGAACACCTTGATGTCGTCGTCGCTCTTGGAGGCCAGGGCCAGGAGCTGGGCGGTCACCCGCTCGGCCATGCGCATGTCCACTTCGCCGAAGATCAGCACGGTGCGCGACTTGAACAGCGCCTCCTGCACGGGCCCAGGGGACATAGGCAGCTCGGACCGCGGGGTTTCGCTCTTCTCGTCGTCGTCGTCGCCGCGGATGGGCATGGGGTCGCGCTCCTCTTGAGGGGCGCGACCATAGCCGCGGCCCCTGAGTTCCGTCTACGCCGGCCGGCGGACGGTTTTTCTAGTTGGCCAGCGCCGGCTTGGGCGGCTCGACCGACCAGATCTTCTCGATGTTGTAGAAGGCCCGCAC
>CAZTMF010000527.1:0-2689 GCA_964614675.1 uncultured Caulobacteraceae bacterium
GAAATCCCAGACCCCGAACGAGCAGGCCCACATCGCCTCGGCCTTCGTGTTCGAGCTGTCCAAGGTGGCGCACGAGCCGGCGCCGGCGCGGATGGCGGCCAACCTCCGCAACGTCGACGAGGATCTGGCCCGCCGCGTGGCCGCCGGGCTGGGCATCCCCCTGCCGGCTAAGACCAAGGCCGCCAAAGAGCCGATCGACATGCCGCCCTCGGACGCCCTGTCGATCCAGAAGCGGCTGAAGCCGGGCCTCAAGGGCAAGACCGTCGGCGTCCTGGTCGCCGAGGGCAGCGACGCGGCCGAGCTGAAGGCGGTGACCGACGCCGTGGCCAAGGCCGGCGGCAAGACCAAGATCGTCGCCCCCAAGGTGAGGGGCGTCACCCTCTCGGACGGCCAGGCCATCGCCGCCGACGGCCAGCTGGCCGGGACTCCCTCGCCCCTGTTCGACGCCGTGGCCGTGGTGCTCTCCGAAGCCGGCTGCGCTTCCTTGCTCAACGAAGCGGCCGCCATCCAATGGGTGATGGACGCCTACGGCCACCTGAAGGGCATCGGCGCCTCGGCCGCCGCCCAGCCCTTGCTGGACAAGGCCGGCGTCACCCCCGACGACGGCGTCACCGACCTCGGCCCAGCCTTCGTGAAGGCGGCCGGAACACGCCACTTCCACCGCGAGCCAGGGGTGCGGACGCTAGCCTAGCCTCACCTCAAACCCCGCTCATTCCGGCGAGGGCCGGGACCCAGGACAAGTGACACGGAGTTGGAAGCAAGAATCCGCGGCGGCGCCGCGTGCGATTGCTGAGACCCCGGTTCTGACCTGTCCTGGGTCCCGGCCTTCGCCGGGATGAGCGGGAAGGGGAGGGTTGGCGCCGCGCGTTCGTGAGGTTCGTGAGGTTCGTGGTTGGTCTTCCCGCGAACCTCCGGCCTCCCCGTGCGTTAGCCCCCCACTCTTCGGGAGCGTTCATCATGGCCATCGACTTCACCAACGACGCCGGCGACGGCGGCGAGACCCACCAGCATGTGCCGAAGTCCGGCCCCCACGGCGATCCCGCCGCCCACCTGACCACCAACCAGGGGATCCGGGTCTCCGACAACCAGAACAGCCTGAAGAGCGGCGCCCGCGGGCCCGCCCTGCTGGAAGACTTCGTCCTGCGCGAAAAGATCTTCCACTTCGACCACGAGCGGATCCCCGAGCGGATCGTCCATGCCCGCGGCTCGGGCGCCCACGGCGTCTTCGAGGCCACCGACGATATCTCGGGCCTCTCCAAGGCCGCCCTGTTCAGCAAGGTCGCACAGACCCCGGTGTTCGTGCGCTTCTCCACCGTGGCCGGCGGCGCCGGCTCGGTCGACACCCCGCGCGACGTCCGCGGCTTCGCGGTGAAGTTCTATACCGCCGAGGGCAACTTCGACCTGGTCGGCAACAACATCCCGGTCTTCTTCATCCAGGACGCCATCAAGTTCCCCGACCTGATCCACGCGGTGAAGATGGAGGCCGACAAGGGCTTCCCCCAGGCCGGCAGCGCCC
The DNA here is from genome assembly GCA_964614675.1 of uncultured Caulobacteraceae bacterium. Classification (GTDB taxonomy): domain Bacteria; phylum Pseudomonadota; class Alphaproteobacteria; order Caulobacterales; family Caulobacteraceae; genus JANWHQ01. Next base: position 1,517 of record CAZTMF010000527.1, read on the forward strand.
ACGACACCTTCTGGGACTTCGCCTCCCTGATGCCCGAGACCACCCACATGCTGATGTGGGCCATGTCGGACCGCGCCATCCCGCGCAGCTTGCGCACCATGGAGGGCTTCGGCATCCACACCTTCCAGCTGGTCAACGCCAGGGGCCAGGCCAGTTTCGTCAAGTTCCACTGGAAGCCGCGCCTGGGCGTGCACTCCACCGTCTGGGACGAGGCGGTCAAGCTGCAGGCGGCCGACAACGACTTCACCCGCCGCGACCTCTTCGAAGCCATCGCGGCCGGCGACTTCCCCGAGTGGGACCTGGGCGTCCAGGTGTTCGACCAGGCCTTCGCCGACGCCCAGCCCTATGACGTGCTGGACGCCACCAAGCTGATCCCGGAAGAGGACGTCCCCGTCCGCCTCATCGGCCGGATGACCCTGAACCGGAACGTGGACAACTTCTTCGCCGAGACCGAGCAGGTGGCCTTCTGCCCGGCCAACATCGTGCCGGGGATCGACTTTTCCGACGACCCCCTGCTGCAGGGGCGGCTGTTCTCCTATCTCGACACCCAGAAGTCGCGCCTGGGCACGGCCAATTTCCACCAGCTGCCGATCAATGCGCCCAAGTGCCCGGTGATGAACTTCCAGCGCGACGGCCAGATGCAGATGGCCACGCCCAAGGGCCGGGCCAACTATGAGCCCAACAGCCTGGGCGAGGCCGGCGAGATCACGGGCCCGCGCGAATGCCCGGCCACGGGTCTCGTCACCTCTCCGGCCGTCACCGGCGCCGATGAGCAGGGCGACAAGCTGAGGGTGCGGCCCGAAAGCTTCGCCGACCACTACAGCCAGGCGCGGCTGTTCTGGAAATCCCAGACCGCCAACGAGCAGGCCCACATCGCCTCGTCCTTCGTGTTCGAGCTGTCCAAGGTGGCGCACGAGCCCGCGCCGGCCCGCATGGTCGCCAACCTGCGCAACGTCGACGAGGACCTGGCCCGCCGGGTGGCCGAGGGCCTGGGCATCCCCCTGCCGCGCAAGGCCAGGGCGGCGAAAGAGCCCATCGACATGCAGCCCTCGGACGCCCTCTCGATCCAGAAGCGGCTGAAGCCGGGCCTGAAGGGCAAGACCGTCGGCGTGCTGGTGGCCGAGGGCAGCGACGCGGCCGAGCTGAAGGCGGTGACCGACGCCGTGGCCAAGG
>CAZTMF010000528.1:0-2678 GCA_964614675.1 uncultured Caulobacteraceae bacterium
CCGCGGAAATCCCAGTCGCCCCAGGGGGTCTTCTTGGGCGTGTAGGCGGTCGACGGCGGCGGCAGGACAGTGAGGTCCTTGGGCGGCGTCTGCGCGACCGCCGCGGGAGAGGCCGACAGGAACAGAGTGACGGCTGCGGCGGCGGTGGCCGCCATGGCGATACGTGAAACGAGACCCCGACCCTTCATAAGCCCGGCTCCTCCCCTGGGTGTGTGTTGTCTGAGTCAATGTCTATGGCTTTTTCCCCCGACAGGCCAGGATTGTCATCGGGGGCGAACCGGCCTCTCGGAAAAAATGTCGGAACCCGATTGCGCCGCGCGTCAGATAGGAGCGGGCGCCAGGTCCGCTTGCTTCAGAGGAGCATCAGGCGATGCGGTTCATGTTCATCATCCACAGCGAGATGGAGGGGGCTCCCACGCCCGAGCTCGCGCAAGCCATGCACGCGATGGCCGAGCGCGAGGTGAAAGCCGGACGCATGATCGCCGACGGCGGGCTCTTCCCGCCACAGGCCGGCGCCCAGGTGCGCCTGAAGAGCGGCAAGCTGGTGGTGACCGACGGGCCGTTCGCCGAGTCCAAGGAGGTGATCGGGGGCTTCGCGATCTTCGAGCTTCCCGATCTGGCCGCGGCGATCCAGAGCGCGGAGGCCTTCCTCGATCTGCACAGGATCCATGCGCCCGGCCTGGAGCTTCGCTGCGAGGTCCGCCAGCTCGCGGGCTCGCAGGTCGAGCTCATCCGCGGAGGGGGCTGACTGGCAGAGGCAAGATCACGGCCGCCGCCATCGGCTTCCTTCTCTCCGTCCGGGGCCTGGTCCACCCTAAATCCACCCTATTTACGGTGGCCGGCAGCTTGGGATGACGCCCTGGAACAAGGCAGCCGGGCCTGCCACGGAAGTGATGCAAGGTTCTCAGCCGAAGCGTCCATCTCTTGGGTCTCCATCATCCGGACAGACCTGCGGCCAAGCCTAATCCCGCTCGGGCCCGGATGAGGGCGATCCTAAGTCGGGCGACCGTTCCTCAGCCCAGGTCCTCGTCCCACGCCAGGATGCAGGCCGAGTTGTCCCGCCCCGCGCCCACCTTGTCGCGCGCCTGGATGAACCGCTCGCGCACCAGCCGCGAGATCGGCGCGTCCAGGTTCACCTGTTCGCCGAGGTCGGCGGCGATGGTCACGTCCTTGGTCATCAGGCCCAGGGTGAAGCCGGCCGAGAACGAGCCGGAGATGATGTGCTGCTTGAGCAGGTTCTCGGTGGCGAAGTTCTTGCCGGTGGAGACGTTCAGGATGTCGGCCATGACCTCGGGTTCCAGCCCGAAGCGCTTGCCGATCAGCAACGCCTCGCAGGCGGCGGCGAGGCCTGTGGCGGCGACGTAATTGTTCAGCGCCTTCATGGCGTGACCCGAGCCCAGGGGGCCGGTGCGGAACAGCCGGTCGCCCATGCACTGGAGGATCGGGGTGGCCTTCTCGATGGCCGCCTCGTCGTCGCCACCGATCATCAGGGCGAGGGTCCCGGTGATGGCCCTGGGCCGCGCGCCCGAGACCGGCGCATCGATCAGGGTCGCGCCGTGCTCGGCGAGGATGGGGCCGAGCTGCTTGGTGTCGCCAGGCTCGGAGGAGCTCATGTCGATGACCACCAGGCCGGGCTTGATCGCCTTCAGGAAGGCGCCGCCCTCGTCCTCGACCAGCGCGCGGCGCACGTGCTTGGAGGTCGGCAGCATGGTGACGACGACGTCGGCTTGGGCGATCTCGCCCACGCTGCCCGCCGCCTTGCCCCCCGCCTCGGCGGCGAAGCGCGCCGCGGCCTCGCGGTCGAGGTCGAAGACCACCAGCTCATGGCCGCCCTTGGCGATGTTGGCCGCCATGGGCCAGCCCATGACGCCGAGGCCGATGAATCCAACCTTCATTTGTCGAGCCCCAGCTCCTGGAGGACTTCGCGGGCGTGCATGAAGCTGTCGGCTCCGCAGGGCACCCCGCCGTAGATGCCGACGTGCATGAGGACTTCGCGGATCTCGTCGGCCGTGGCGCCGTTGGCGATCGCTCCGCGGACGTGGGTCTTCAGCTGGTTGGGCTTGGCCAGCACGGCGAGGATCGCGATGGTCAGCAGCGAGCGGGTCTTGTGATCGATCACCGCCGATCGGGTCCACACCCGCCCGAAGCAGTATTCGGTGATCAGGTCCTCGAACGGCCGGTTGAAGCTCGAGGCGGAGGCCACGCGCTTGTCCGCCCCGTCCTCGCCCCACATCTTGCGGCGGATATCCATGCCTTCCGCGTAGGCTTGATCGTCCGGCATGACCGGCCCTCCCTGGCTTCTATTCCTCCAGTGTCCGATCCCACGCCGCCCGGACGGCTTCAAGGGTTTCCGGTGGCTGGAGCAGGAGCGGAATGGCCGTGCGGCGGACCAGGTCGCGCTCGGCGTCGGTGGTGATGTACTCCACCGGCGATTTGCCATCGACGCGCGCCAGCAGGAGCGCGGGCAGGAGGCTCGCCGCCCGCCGCTCGATCCCGGTGCGCGGCTCGAAGTCGATGTGGTCCAGCCAGGCCTGCGCCATGGCGGTGAAGCTGTCGTTCAGCTCGCGGACGCGGGTCCGCACAACGACGCGCTTGAGCAACAGGTGGTTCAGCACCGAGGCCGCGTCGAAGGCCGGATCGCCCCACCAGGCGGTCTCGGCGTCCAGGAACACCGGGCC
>CAZTMF010000529.1:0-2678 GCA_964614675.1 uncultured Caulobacteraceae bacterium
TCCTCGAACATGATGGTGACCTTCTGGCCGTTGGGCGTGGCCAGGGAATAGAGCTGGAAGGGATGCTTGCCGACCGGCAGATCCCGGTCGAACTGGGCCCCCGCGGTCGGCCGGTTGATGTTGGCGAAGCGGCCCCCGTTCTCCTTGTTCCAGGTCCAGACCTTGGGCGGCGTATAGGCGTCGGTCATCTCGTGCTCCCAGCAGGATCGGTCGGCCCGAAGCCGATATGGACCTCAGGGCCGAGCTTCGCCAGCCCGGAGCGAGCGCTCCATCCGGTGCACGGTGTTGCGGCGGCTGGGCAGGTCCTGGATCACCGTGCCGATCGAGCGGAACCCCTGGCGGGTCCAGAACCTCAGGGCCGCGGCGTTCTGGTCCTGCACAGCCAGGCGCAGGGTGCGGCCGCCTTCGCCGGCGGCCCAATCCTGGAAGGCCGAATAGAGCGCGCCGCCAAGGCCGGCGCGGCGGCGGACGGGGTCCAGCAGGAAGAGCCCGACGTACCATGTCCCGGCCGCCGGATAGTCGATCAGGAACTCGATGACGCCGACGAGCTCCGGTCCGTCGAAGACGCCGATCACCCGCTTCTCGACATTCGGGGCGTCAGGAGGACGCTCGTGCAGCATCTCGGCCCCGTCGCCCGGTCCGACTTCCCGGCCCTCGATTAGGCGGATGAAGTCAGCGCAGCGGACGAGCAGGCCCTGGATCGCGGCCGCGTCGGCGGGCCCCAGCCGGCGGAGCCCGAAGCCGTCCAGCTCGAACACCTCACTCGGCCGCTTCCGGCAGGCCGTGGCCTGGCGCCGGAGCAGGAGAGGGGGCGGGACGACGGCCGGTGAGCGCGGCCCAGACCTTGGCGGCCCGGCGCTTGAGCACCGCGGGCGCGGCCAGGGCGGCGGGGGTCAGGAACAGGGTCAGGAGGGTGGCGAAGCTCAGGCCCCAGACCACCGTGCCGGCGAGCTGGACCCACCATTCCGAGCCGGGGGCCCGGTACTCGACGTGGCCGGTGCGGAAGGCCGGATCGAGCTGGAACATCAGGGGCAGCAGCCCGATCACGGTCACCACCGTGGTCAGCATCACCGGGCGGAAGCGCTGCACCGCCGAGCGCAGGGCCGACTCGGCGTCCGAATAGCCGGTCCGCTTGAGCTGATAGAAGGTGTCGACCAGCACGATGTTGTGGCCGACCACCACCCCCATCAGGGCGACGATGCCGGTGCCGGCCATGATGTAGGAGACGTAGTCGAAGGTGTGGAAGAGATTGACCTCGAACCCGAGCAGAACGCCCACGGTCGACAGCACCACCGCCGACAGGGTCACCACGACGCCGTAGAAGCTGTTGAACTGCCAGAGCAGGATCACGCTCATCATCGCCAGAATCGCCACCACCGCGATGAAGAAGAATACGAGGGCGTCGGCCTGGTCCGCGTCGTTGCCAGCGAACTTCCACTGCACGTTCGAGGCGATCGGCGCCGACTTCATCCAGGCTTTCATGTCGTCGACGACGAGGTTGGCCGCATTGCCCTTTGAAGCGTTGGCCTGCAGCAGCACCAGCCGCTCGGAGTTGCGACGGTGGATCACCGTCACCTGGCGGGCGGGCACGCGCTTGACGAAATAGCTCGCCGGCACCGCGCCTCTGGGGGTGTTGATCATCAGCTGGTCGAAGGCGGCGATCGAACGGTCCGCCTCGGGGAAGCGGACCCGGATGTCGAGCTCGTCGCGGGAGTCGTCCGGCCGGAACTTGCCGACCAGCACGCCGCCGGTGACGAACTGGATCGCCTGGCCGATGGTGGAGACGTCCACGCCGTAGCGACCGGCGGCCTCGCGGTCGACCTGGAGGTCCCATTCGATGCCAGGCGAGGTGCGGTTGTCCTCCAGCTCCATCAGCCGCTTGTCCGCGCGCATGTGAGCCAGCACCACATCGGCGGCGCGGTTCAAGTCGGCGGGGTTGTTGGACCTCAGCTCGACCTGGATGTCCTTGCCCTGGGTGGTGCCGCTGGAGGGCTGGCGCACCTCTATGCCCAGGCCCGGAATGCTGCCGATCCGCTCGCGCACCTCGTCGGCGATGTCCTGGCCGCGCTTATGCAGCTTCTTGAGCTCCTGGTAGTCGACGAACTGCACCAGGATGCGGCCGACGGAATCGTTGGGCGCGCCGCCGGTGCCCACCGAATTGGTCCGGCCCACCCGTACATAGGTGGAATCGACGCCCTCCTGGCCGACGAGCTTGCGCTCGACCGTCCGCACCAACTGGTCCTGCGCCTGGACCGAGAGGTTGCCGCGCGCCTGGACGTAGACGTTCACATGGTCCGGGTCCTCCTTGAGGAAGAACTCGGTCCTGTGCTGGGTCGCGATGAACCACCCGAAGATCCCGACGATGATCAGGGCGGCGACGCCGGTCACCAGGAACGGCCGGTCCATCGCCGCGCGCAGCTGACGGGCGTACCAGCCCATGAATCCGGACATCTGGCGCGGGTCGCCGCGCTCGGACTTCTCGATCTCGGCCAGCATGTGCGGGTCGGCGCCCGCCTTGCGCGCCGCCACCGAGCCCAGGGCCGGGGTGAAGATCAGGGCGATGAAGATCGACGAGGACAGGACGAAGATCAGGGTCAGCGGCAGCCAGCTCATGTAGCGGCCCGCGATGGAGTTCCAGAACAGGAAGGGCACGAAGGCCGACAGGGTCGTCAGGGTGC
>CAZTMF010000530.1:0-2673 GCA_964614675.1 uncultured Caulobacteraceae bacterium
GAGTACATCGACGCCCTGATCGGCCTGACCATCGCTGTCGTCGGAGCCGAGAACATCGCGGTCGCAAGCGGCCGGCCGGCGGTCGTCGGCCTGTCGATCGTGGGCCTGCTCTGTCTGATGGCCCTGGCCAATGTGCTGGGATTTGGAGGTCTGCCGGTGCTGCTGCTCGTCGGCGCCGGAATCTTCGCCTCGAACTATCTGATGCTGTCGGGCCACCTGAAGGACGCGGCGCGGATCCGCCTCGTGGTGACCTTGATCTTCGGCCTGATCCACGGCTTCGGCTTCGCGGCCAATCTGCTGGACGAACGATTGCCGAAGGGCCGGCTGGCCGAGCTGATCTTCGGCTTCAACGTCGGCGTCGAGCTCGGCCAGATGGCAGTGGTGCTGGCGGTGGTGGGGACGGTGGCGCTGCTGGCGCGTCTTCGACTGACCCTTCCCCGGCCGCTGGTGATCGACGTGGTGTCGTCGGGCCTGGTCGCCTTCGGCCTTCTGCTCTTCACCGCCCGCAGCTATGGCGTCCAGATCATCTAGGCGATGATGTCGGGGAAGAGCAGGTCCTCGATCCGGCTGATCTCGTCGCGGAGCGAGAGCTTCTTCTTCTTCAGCCGCGCGATCTGGATCTGGTCGGGGCCGGCGAGCGCTTCCAGCGCCCCGACGGCGGCGTCGAGGTCGTGGTGCTCGAGCTTGAGCATGGAGAGCCGCGTCCGGAGGGCCTCGAGGTCGGGCTTCGGCTCATCGCTCATCGGCGCGAACCTCCTCGAACGCGGCAGCGGGCCGGCGCCGGCCGGCCTGGGACATCAGCCCTGGCGAGCCTTGAAGCGGGGATCGGTCTTGTTGATCACATAGACCCGGCCCTTGCGGCGAACCACCTTGCAGTCGCGGTGGCGCGTCTTCAGGGACTTGAGCGAGCTTCTGACCTTCATGGCGGCGTCTTTCGGGCGCCGGAACAGACCCGGCTCAGGTGACTGGAAAGCGGGCGCATATAGGTCGGTGACGGGCCAAAGTCAACGAAGCGGAGCCGCTTTCCCGAGTGGCGCGAAGCGGCCCGTCCGTCAGTCGGGCGCACCCGCGGCCAGGGCCTCGAAGGCCGCGTAGATGACCTCATCCCCCACCAGCTCGGGCGTCAGGATCCGATGCAGCACCAGCCCGTCGATCAGGGCGTGCGTCACCGGGATCAGGAGCTCGGCCGGCATCGGCAGCTTGTCGGCGGGGATCAGCTGCGGCGTCGCGATGGCCATGCGGCGATAGATCTCCCGCGTTTCGGCGGTCGCCCGGTCGCGCAGGTCCTCGTGGGTCAGGGTCTGGATATGGAAGCCCAGGGTCCCGACCATCGCCGCGCGCCGCTGGGGCAGGGCCTCGATGACTGCCTCAGCCAGGGACCGCATCAACTCGCGGAAGCTCATCCCAGGCCAGGTCTTGGCGATGATCGGCGCGCCGCTCACCTCCGCGACCGCCATGAGCAGGTCCGTGCGGTTCCTGAAGTTCCCGTAGATGGCCCCGGTGGTCATGCCCGCGCGCTTGGCGACGGCCGCCAGGGTCAGGGCGTCATAGCCTTGCTCGCGGATGATCGTGCGGGCGGCGTCGACCAGCGCGGTGCGGGTGCGGGCGCGCTTGTCGCCCTTGGGGCGGCGCCGGGGGGAGAGGGGTGTTTCGAGGGGCGCCGCTGATTCCATCGAGCCATTTGACAACGGAATTATTCTATAGTCTATATATTTTATAATGTCATTACGGAGACGGTCATGTCGGATCGGACGAACCCGAGCGACGGGCTGGGCGGGCTGAAGCGGATCGCCGTCGACGTCCTCGCCGGGTGGGTGTTCCTGGCGGTGTTCCTGATCACCAAGGACATCTTCCTGGCGACCGCCCTCGGCATTGTGTTCGGGGTCGGTCAGATCATCTGGATGATCTCGCGCAAGCAGAAGATCGATCCGATGCAGTGGATGGCGCTGGTCCTGGTGATCGGGCTGGGGAGCGCCTCGATCCTGACCCGCGATCCGACCTTCGTCGTCTTCAAGCCGACGATATTCGAGGGTGGCCTGGCCGCGATGATGCTGCGGCCCAACTGGGCGATCCGCTACGCGCCGGCCTATGCCCGCGATCTCATGCCGCCGCGCCTGATGCTGTTCTGGGGCTATCTGTGGTCCGCGGCCTGGTTCGCCCTGGCGGCCAGCAACCTTCTTGTCGCCCGCGCCTACGGCCTGAAGGCCTGGGCGATCTACACCAACTTCTCGCCCTTCGCGCTGCTCGGCGTGCTGATGGGGCTGGGCCTCCTGATCTTCCCGCCCATGGTCCGGCGCATCGCCCGCGAACGCGGCGTCTCCATCCCGTCTCGCGCCACCCGCGGCTGAGCCGATCTCGCAGCCGGGCCTGGAGATGTCATGAAGAAGCCGAGGACCTATCCCACGTTCAATTCCGACGAGGGCCGCGCGGCTTTCGAGCGGGCCTATGCTGCGGCCCTGCAGTCATGGCCCGTCCCTTTCGAAGAGCTGGATGTCCCCACGCGGTTCGGGACCACCCACGTGATCGCCAGCGGCCCGGCCGGCGCGCCGGCCGTGGTCCTGCTGCACTGCATGAGCGGAACGGCGATCGTCTGGCGTCCCAATGTGGCGGCTCTCAGTCAGAGGTTCCGGACCTATGCCGTCGACCTTCCCGCCCAGCCGAACCTCAGCGTCC
>CAZTMF010000531.1:0-2665 GCA_964614675.1 uncultured Caulobacteraceae bacterium
CCTGATCGCCATCCGCTATGCGGCGCAGGACACCAATCTCTATGAGTTCGCCGCCCCTGATGGGCGGCCGCTGCCATCCTATGAGCCGGGGTCGCACATCGACGTCCACCTGCCGGGCGGGTTGATGCGGCAGTATTCCCTGGCGCGCCCCTATCGCGCGGACCAGGGCTATCTCGTCGGCGTCAAGCTCGACGCCAAGACCCGAGGCGGCTCGAGGTGGCTGCACGACGAGGCGCAGGTGGGGGCGAGGTTCGAGATCGGCGGCCCCCGCAACAACTTCCAGCTCAAGGAGGACGCGCCCCACACGGTGCTGATCGCCGGGGGCATCGGTATCACGCCCATCTGGTGCATGGCCCAGAGGCTGGAGGAGATCGGCGCTTCCTTCGAGGTCCACTACGCTGTGCGCACCCGGGACGACGCCGCCTTCCTGGTCGAGCTGGAACGGATGGCGCCGCGCCTGAAACTGCACGTCGACGCCGAGGCCGAGGCGGTGATGGACGTCTCCGGCGCGGTCGCCGCCGCCCCCGCCGGGGCCCACCTCTACTGCTGCGGCCCCGCGCCGATGCTGGAAGCCTTCGAGGCCGCCGCCTCGGGCCGGCCGGCCGACGAGGTGCACGTCGAGTACTTCAGCGCGCCCGAACTGAAGCCTCTGGAGGGCGGCTTCATCGTGGTGCTCGCCAAGTCGGGCCGCGAGTTCGAGGTCGCGCCGGGCTCGACCATCCTGGAGACCCTGCGCAAGGCGGGCCTGAATGTTCCGGCATCCTGCGAGCAGGGCGTCTGCGGCACCTGCGAGACGACGATCCTGGAGGGGATGCCCGACCACCGGGATCTTCTGCTAACTCCGGCCGAAAAGGCCTCGGGCAGGACCATGATGATCTGCTGCTCGGGCAGCCTCACCGACCGGCTTGTGCTGGACCTTTAGGTCCCCGGCAGGCGGTAGCCCGCATAGGCGGCGCGGATCACCTTCTTGTCGATCTTGCCGGTGGCCCCCAGCGGGATCTCCTCGACGAACAGCACCTCGTCCGGTGTCCACCACTTGGCGATGCGGCCTTCCAGGTGGGCGAGCATTTCATCCCGCGAACAGTCCTCGCCGGGCTTCAGTTTGACCAGCAGCAGGGGTCGCTCGTCCCACTTGGGATGGGGCACACCGATCACCGCGGCGATCAGGGCCTTCGGGTGGCTGGCCGCCAGGGTCTCGATCTCCACCGAGGAGATCCACTCGCCGCCGGACTTGATCACGTCCTTGGCCCGGTCGGTGATCTGCATCACCCCGTCCGGATCGATGGTGGCGACGTCGCCGGTGTCGAAGAAGCCCTCCTCGTCGAGGATTTCGCCGCCGACCCCCTTGAAATAGCCGCCAGCCACGATCGGGCCCCGCACCTTCAGCCGCCCAAACGCCTTGCCGTCCTCGGGCAGCCGGCTGCCTTCGTCGTCGGTGATCTTGAGCTCGCAGCCCAGCTGGGCCCGCCCCTGCTTCAGACGGACGGGCAGCTGCTCGTCGAAGGGCCGCGCGAGGAGCTCGGGCGACACCGCTCCGGAGGTGGCCACCGGCGAGGTCTCGGTCATTCCCCAGAGGTGGCGGACGTCCACGCCATGGCGGTCGTGGAAGCCGCGGATGATCGCTTCGGGAACCGCCGAGCCGCCGATCGCCACCCGCTTCAGGGTGGTCAGCTTAGCGCCGGTCTGGTCGAGGTATTGGAGGAGCCCGGTCCAGACTGTCGGCACGGCGCAGGAGACGGTCACGCCCTCGCTCTCCAGGAGCTCGTAGACCGAAGCGCCGTCGAGCTTCAGGCCCGGCAGCACCAGCTTCGCCCCCACCGCCGGCGCCGCGAAGACCACGCCCCAGGCGTTGGCGTGGAACATCGGGGTGACCGGCAGGACGGTGTCGGTCGCCGAATAACCGATCACGTCCGGCTGCAGGATCATCAGAGTGTGGAGGAAGTTGGACCGGTGCGAATAGAGCACCCCCTTGGGGTCCCCGGTCGTGCCGGAGGTGTAGCAGAGGCCGCAGGCGCTCTCTTCCGAGAAGCCGCCCCAGGCGCACGCGTCCGAAAAACCCGAGATCAGCTCCTCGTAGTCCTGGTTCAGGACCACCACGCGCTCGACCGAGGGCGCGGCCGCGATCCGCGACTCCAGCAAGGGCGCGAACGGCTCGTCGACGAAGACCACGCGGTCTTCGGCGTGGTTGATGATCCAGCAGATCTGGTCCGGGTGCAGCCGGGGATTGAGGGTGTGGCAGACCGCCCCGATCCCCATGATCCCGTACCAGACCTCCAGGTGCCGCCAGGTGTTCCACGCCAGGGTCGCCACCCGGTCGCCCGGGCGCACGCCCATGTCCAGCAGGGCGTTCGAGACCCGCTTGGCCCTTTGCATGACCTCGCCATAGGTAGTGCGGACCGTCGGCCCCTCGAGCGAGCGGGTGACCACCTCGCGGCGGCCATGGCGCTCGGCGGCATGACCCAGAATCCGGTCGACCGTCAGCGGCCAAGCCTGCATCATCCCAAGCACGGCGTTCCTCCCCTTGCCGCGATGTGTTCCGCATCATGACAGAGGGCGCGGCCCCGAACGAGGGCCCGGAGCCGCAACCCTGGGGAGGGATACGATGACAAGCCGCCGTTGGATCGCAGCCGCGATCGCCGCCGCGGCGCTGGCGATGGCCGGCGGG
>CAZTMF010000532.1:0-2659 GCA_964614675.1 uncultured Caulobacteraceae bacterium
GCCTGATCCACGGCGACGTCATGACCGTCACCGGCAAGACCCTGCGCGAGAACCTCGAGACGGTGGTCTGGCGCGACGACCAGGATGTGATCCGCCCTGCGACCAACCCCCTGTCGCCTACCGGCGGGGTGGTCGGCCTCTGGGGCTCGCTGGCTCCGGACGGCGCCATCGTGAAGGTGGCGGGACTCAAACATACCAAGCACCGCGGGCCGGCCAGGGTGTTCGACGGCGAAGAGGCCTGCTTCGCCGCGGTGGAGAAGCGCGACTACAAGCCCGGCGACGTGCTGGTGATCCGCTACGAAGGCCCCCGCGGCGGGCCCGGTATGCGAGAGATGTTGTCGACTACCGCCGCCATCTATGGCCAGGGCATCTCCGACCAGGTGGCCCTGATCACCGACGGCCGCTTCTCAGGCGCAACCCGCGGTTTGTGCGTCGGCCACGTTGGCCCCGAGGCCCAGGTTGGCGGGCCCATCGCCCTGGTCCAGGACGGGGACATCATTTCCATCGACGCCGAGGCCGGAACCATCGAGCTGGAGGTCGACGCCACCATCCTCGAGCACCGGGCCCGCGACTGGTCCCCGCACGAGACCAACTATGGCTCGGGGGCCATCTGGAAGTTTGCCGAGTGCGTCGGTCCCGCCCACAAGGGCGCCGTCACCCACCCGGGCCAGAAGGGCGAGCGTCACGTCTACGCCGATATCTGAGGCGTGCCGGTGAAGACCCTCGGCCTCATCGGCGGCATGAGCTGGGAGAGCACGGCCGTCTATTACCGGCTGCTCAACCAGATGACGCGCGAGCGCCTGGGCGGCTCGCACTCGACGCCCCTGATCCTCTGGTCGGTGGACTTCGAGCCGATCACAGAGATGCAGGCCGCCGGGCGCTGGGACGAGGCGGCCGCCATCCTGGTGAACGCCGCCCGCCAGCTTGAGCGCGCCGGGGCCGAGGCCCTGATGATCTGCGCCAACACCATGCACCTGATGGCCGACGAGGTGCAGGCGGCCGTGTCGATCCCGCTGATCCACATCGCGGACGCCACAGCGAAGACGGTGCTGGCGACACAGGTGCGGCGCCCACTCCTGCTGGCCACGCGCTATTCCATGGAGCAGCCCTTCTACCGCGAGCGCCTGGCGGGGCACGGCCTGGATGTGGTGATCCCCGGAGAAGTCGACCGGGCGCGGCTGCAGCGGATGATCTACGAGGAGCTGGTGCGCGGGATCTTCAATCCCCAGTCCAAGGCCGCCCTGCTGCAGATCGTCGGCGCCGAGCGGGCGAGGGGGGCCGATGGCGTGATCTTGGGCTGCACCGAGCTCGGCATGCTGGTGAGCCCGGACGACATCTATCTCCCGAGCTTCGACACCACGGTGATCCATGCCCAGGCGGGACTGGCGTTCGCGCTCGGCGAAAGCTGAGCTATCTTCGGTAGCGCTCCGATTGCGCGTTCCGAGGCCTGCATGATCAAGCTCCTGATCCCCGCCGTCGCTGTGGCCGCCGGAGCGCTGGCCTGCGCGCCAGCGCGCGCGGACTTCAGCGGCTGCGACGCCGCCCTGCGCGCCAAGGACCCGCACCAGCAAATCGACCTCTACACCGTCTGCCTGAAGCACGGCGGGCTGACGAGCTCGGACGCGGCCGGCGCGCTCAACAATCGTGGCGTGGCCTACCAGAGCATCGGCGAGACCGATAAGGCGCTCCAGGACTACATAGCCGCGACGAAGTACGATCCCGGCTGGCCGCTCTTCCGGGTGAACCGGGCGGCGGCGGAGGCGCGTATGGGGCAATGCGCGGAGGCCCTCTTCGACATCAACACCGCGCTGAAGATGGCGCCGCACAACAAGCAGTTTCTCGAACTCAAGGATCACATCGTCGCCGATTGCCCGATCGTCTCCAAGCCGTCGGGCTGACGGTCTCAGCCGGCCTTCAAGAGCTCCACCTGCTCCGGATGATCGAGCCGCATGACCGGTCCGCTGGGCCCGTAGCGGATCGGGCCGCGCACGCGCGCCAGCTTGCCCGTCAGCGCTTCGGGCGCCTTGCCGGCGATGCGGAAGTCGCCGAGCGCCTTAGCATCGATCTCGGCGGAGAAGCGGTCGCCCGAGCCCCGCTGGAACTGCAGCGCCAGCCCGCCATCCGTCGCCTCCACGCCCAGCACCCGGCCCTCGACGATCTGGAATCCTGGCCGGCCCTCGGTCTCCTGGGGCAGCAGTGCGCGGTAATCCTTCAGGGCCCAGAGTCCCAGGCCGCGGTTCCTGGCATGGGCCTCGTCCTCGAGCATGGCCTGGGCCAAGGCGCGATTGTCGGCCCAGGTCCGTTCGCGCACGTCGCCCCGGCGCAGCAGGACGCCCTGCACCCAGGTCCCGCCCGCGGTCAGCTTCACCTGGGCCAGCGCCCGCCCATAGCGATTGCGGCGCGCGCCGCCATAGAGGAGTTGGACCTTCCGATCGAGGATCAGGTCGGCCAGGGCCGTGCGCGCCTGGACCGCGAAGGGCGCGTCGCCCCAGGGCGCCTCGACGCCCGCGAGCCGCACCTGAAGGCCGTTATCCATCACGAAGCTGTCGCCCGAGCGCACCTCGGTCACCCGCCCGGTCTCGCCCGGCGCCAGCCGCTCGAGCCCGCCCTGCCCGCAGCCGGCGAGCAGCAGTCCCAGCGCGGCAAGCACGAGGGCGCG
>CAZTMF010000533.1:0-2650 GCA_964614675.1 uncultured Caulobacteraceae bacterium
CCGCCCGCCCACAGCGCCCGGGAGCTGGAGCGCTGCGTCGGCATGGGCTTCATCGGCGCCAACATGAACCCCGATCCGTCGGGCGGCTGGTGGACCGCCCCGCCGCTGATCGACCGCGCCTGGTACCCGCTCTACGAGAAGATGGTGGAGCTGGAGGTCCCGGCGATGGTGCACGTCTCGGCCTCGTGCAACCCGTGCTTCCACGCCACCGGCGCCCACTACATCAACGCCGACACCACCGCCTTCATGCAGTTCATCCAGGGCGACCTGTTCGGCGACTTCCCCGACCTGAAGCTGATCATCCCCCACGGCGGCGGGGCGGTGCCCTACCACTGGGGCCGCTACCGGGGCCTGGCCCAGGACATGAAGCGCCCGCCCCTGGAAGAGCATGTGATGCGGAACGTCTTCTTCGACACCTGCGTCTACCACCAGCCGGGCATCGACCTGCTGCTCAAGGTGATCCCGGTGGAGAACATCCTGTTCGGCTCGGAGATGGTGGGCGCCGTGCGCGGCATCGATCCGACCACCGGCCAGTTCTACGACGACACCAAGCGCTACATCGACAATTCGGCCCTGTCGGCGGGCGACAAGCACAAGGTCTTCGAGGGCAACGCCCGCCGGGTCTATCCGCGGCTGGCCAAGGCTCTGGACAAGCGCGCGGCTTAAGGACGGCCCAGGCGTAGAAGCGGCGCGAGGGTCCGGACGCAGACGAAGGCGGCGAGGGCGATCGCCAATCCGGCCGCCATGCCCGCCGGAGAGGTGGTGACCAACGCGGTGACCGCGCCGACGCCCTGGTTCAGCGTCGGCAGGAGGCTCGTCGCCAGGGCCAGTATAGCCGCGCCAAGGACGAAACCCGCCAGCACGCGGCCGAGCATGCGAAGGCGCCGCTCGCGCGAGGTCGTGGCCGTGACCGCCGCCACGAAGGCCTCGTCGGCGGGGGCTTCGGCGGTGGAGGCGAACAGCCGCCTCAGGCCCGGATCAAGCTCGTCGCTCATCGTACTCACCTTGGGGCGAAAGCCAGGCGCGCAGGCGTTCGGCCCCGCGCGCCACATTAGATTTGACTGTGCCGAGAGGCCAGCCCGTGGCCTCGGCTATCTCCGCGTGGCTGAGACCCTCGGCGTAGGAAAGCACCACGCAGACCCTTTCCTGGGCCTTCAGACGCAGAAGCGCGCGCGACAGGTCGAGCCGCGCGGCCGCCAGTTCATCCTCCGTCGGGCCTTTGGCCTCCGGCTCGGGCAGGTCGTCCTCCGACGTCTCCAGCCGCGCCGGCGCGCGCCTGACTTCCTGCAGCCAGACATTGACGGCGATGGCCCGGAGCCAGCTTCCGAAGGCGCCCGGCGACTTCAGCCGCCCGAGCTGGCGCCACGCCTGGACGAAGGCCTGCTGGGCGAGGTCCTCGGCGAACGCCCGGTCGCCTGAGAGCCGGCGCATCAGGTCCCGCACCATGCCCTGGCGGCGGCGCACCAGCTCGGCGAAGGCCTGGTCGTCGCCGGTGGCGGCCAGGGCGACGACGCTCGCCTCCGCCGCTCCGGCGAGCGTCCGTGAGCTCACCCGCGCCGGCCCTTGTCGCGGGCGCGGAGCACCAGGCTCATGATCACCAGGGGCACGCCGATCAGGGCGATCAGGCAGCCGATGCCCACGAAGGTGGGGAACTGCTCGGGCTGGCGCAGGGTGGTGAACCATCCCATCGCCGCGAAGCCCACACCGATGCAGATCATGATCAGCCCGCCGGTGAGCATGCCGTACCAGGTGGACTGCGGCGGCTCCGGCTTGGCCGTCTGCATCAGGCGGTCGAGCGTCGCCGGGTCCAGCGTCTGGCCCTTCTCTATGGCCTGGCGGATGGTCTTCTGGGTCTCGCGATGGCGGAGCACCCCGCCCACCATGCCGGACACGACGCAGACGGCGACGAACATCCAGAAGGCGGCCGCGCCGACGGCGGTCGTAAGATCGTGGGGCATGGCGGTTCTCCGAATGAGCCTCTAACACTGGCATAGATGCGCCAAGGCCCCGCTTTGGATGCAAGGGCCTGGATGATGATCCGTCTCCTGAAACAGCTCTGGTTCCAGGTGCTCGTCGGCATGGCGGCGGGTGGGCTGCTCGGCTGGCTCGATCCCGACCTCGGCGCCCAGATGAAGCCCTTCGGCGACGGCTTCATCGCCCTGGTGCGGATGATCATCGCGCCGGTGATCTTCTGCACCGTGGTGCACGGCGTGGCCGGCATGAACGACATGCGCCGGGTCGGCCGGGTGGCCCTGAAGGCCCTGGTCTATTTCGAGCTGGTGACCACCCTGGCCCTGGTCCTGGCGCTGGTAGCGGTGAACCTGCTGAAGCCCGGCGTCGGCATGAACGTCGACCTGCATCGCCTCGACGCCCACGCGGTCGCCGGCTACGTCGCCCAGGCCCACCAACAGACGATCCCCGAGTTCTTCCTCCACATCATCCCGACCACCTTCGTCTCGGCCTTCGTCCAGGGCGACGTGCTGCAGGTGCTGCTGGTGTCGCTGCTGACCGCCTTCGCCCTGACGGCGCTGGGCGAGCGGGGCCGGCCGATGGTCGCCGCCATCGACGGCGCGGCGCAGGTGATCTTCAAGATCGTCGGCTTCATCATGTGGGCCGCCCCCATCGGCGCCTTCGGGGCCATCGCCTTCAC
>CAZTMF010000534.1:0-2646 GCA_964614675.1 uncultured Caulobacteraceae bacterium
ATCAGCAGGCCGTCCAGGATGTGCAGTCGGGCCTCGATCTTGCCCAGCCGGTGGCTCGCCCGGCGCACCAGAACCTCGCGCCGGTGGTCGAGGAAGGCCTTCAGCGCCTGCTTCAGCCCCATCACCCCGGGGGTGGCGCGGGCGTCCAGCACGTTCATGTTGATCGGGAAGCGCACCTCGAGGTCGGACAGCCGGAACAGGCTTTCCATCAGCACTTCGGGCTCGACGTTGCGGGACTTGGGCTCCAGCACCAGCCGCACGTCCTCGGCGGACTCGTCGCGCACGTCGCCTAGCAGCACCGCCTTCTTGGTCTCGATCAGGCCGGCGATCTGCTCAACCAGGTCGGACTTCTTCACCTGGTAGGGCATCTCCGTGACCACGATCTGGTAGGTCCCCCGGCCGGTATCCTCCTTGAACCAGCGCGCCCGGACCTTCACCCCGCCCCGGCCGGTCTCATAGGCCTCCAGGATCGAGGACGGCGGCTCGATGATCACCCCGCCGGTGGGAAAGTCCGGACCCGGAACGAATGTCATCAGCTCCTGGGTGGTGGCCTCGGGCGTCTGCAGCAGGTGCAGGCAGGCGTCGATCAGCTCACAGACGTTGTGGGGCGGTATCGAGGTGGCCATGCCGACGGCGATGCCGGCCGAGCCGTTGGCCAGCAGGTTCGGGAAGCCCGCCGGCAGGACGATCGGCTCGGAGTCCTCGCCGTCGTAGGTGGCCCGGAAGTCGACCGCGTCCTCGTCGATGCCGTCCAGCAGCAGCTGGGCCGCGTCGGTGAGCTTGCACTCGGTGTAGCGCATGGCGGCGGCGTTATCGCCGTCGATGTTGCCGAAGTTGCCCTGGCCGTCGACCAGGGGATAGCGCTGGGCGAAGTCCTGGCTCAGCCGCACCAGGGCGTCATAGATCGACTGGTCGCCGTGCGGATGGAACTGGCCCATCACGTCGCCGACCACCTTGGCGCACTTCTTGGCCGCCCCGTCCGGGTTCAGCCGCATCCGGTGCATGGCGTAGAGCAGCCGCCGCTGCACGGGCTTCAGCCCGTCGCGCACGTCCGGCAGGGCCCGGTGCATGATGGTCGACAGCGCATAGGCGAGATAGCGCCGGGACAGCGCCTCGCTCAGGGGCTCATCGATGATGCGGTCGGGCTCATCGCCCTCGGGCGGCGGGGGAACGTGCTTGGTCATGGGGTCCGGTGATTCTACCGGCTATGATAACCGCCCGCCACCGCGCAGAGCAGGCGCGGCGGAAAATCGCGCCGCCGCTCAGCCCTAAAACGGCAGGGTGAACTTCAGCGCCAGGCCCTGCTCGTTGGTGCGCTTCCCGAACTGGCCGAACCAGCCGAGCTTGGCGCTCGCGCCGTTGGGTCCCACCACGCTGACGCCGGCCTCGGCGTCGGCGGTCATCCGGTCGAGCTTGGCCGCGGCCGGGAAGGTCCCCACTCCCGCTGGAGCCCCGGCGAAGGCGGCCGCGAACAGGGGCGCATCGCCGTCCAGCACGCGGGTGAAGCCGCCGCGCACATAGGGCCGGTAGGCGAACTGGCCGTGGACCCCCTCGGCGCCGAGCTCGAGCTTGGGGCTGATCCGCGTCTCGGTCTGGGTCTGCGCCGGCGCGGTCAGGCTGAGCGGCCCGGCCCCGGTCTCGTTGAGCGCGCCGTTTCGCACGCGGGCGTAGCCGACCTCGAACATCGGCTTGGCGTAGACGCCGTTGGACTTCCAGGTCCTGAAGACGCGCCCGGTATAGGCCTGCCAGGTGACGCGCTGCCTGCCGATGGCGGTGAAGGCCTGCTGCGGCGCCAGCACCGTGCGGCTGGTCGACAGCTTCTCGGTCCCGAAGGCGGCGGCGAGATCGACGCCCCACCCGTCGCCCCAGGCGCCCTTGGCCACTACGCCGCCTTGATAGCGGGCGCCGTGCGCATCGCTGCGGAGGCCCATGCCGCCGGTGACGGTCTCCGCCGACAGGGCGTAGCCCAGGCGCAGGTGATCGGTCACCCTCGCCTCGACGCCACCCGCCACGCCGGCGGACTGCTCGGTGAAGCCCTGGTTGTTGGGGGTGGCCTTGAGGCCGAGCCAAGTCCCGGTCGCCCTGGTCCAGACGCAGCCGCGGTCGTTGAAGTGGACCCGGCCGCTGGCCAGGGGGCAGCTCATCATCGAGTCGGAGAAGCGCTCGGTCGCCAGATAGGCGGCGGCGATCTGGTCGGCGTAGGCCTCGGGCATGAAGGAGTTGTAGTCGGCCTTCAGGATCGCCGGCGAGGAGACGAAGAACAGCTGGGCGGCGATCGGCCCGAAGGCCGGCGAGCCCGCCGTCTGGATGGCGTTGATGTGGTCGCCCACCGCCCTCTGGTTCGGGTTCAGGCCGATGTCGTCCGGCGAGAAGTCTATGGCGTAGTGGATGTCGAGCTCGTGGCTGAGCTGGATCAGGTCGAACTTTGCGACCAGCGAGGCCGGCGCGACGAGGTTGAGGTTCGAAGCGGTCAGGCCGGAGTCGGCGCTGATGATGGTCGCGGCGTGCCCGCCCGGCAGCGCATGGTCGGGATCCATAATGTTCAGGACGTACTGGCCGTTGAGCTGCGCCTTTCCGGTCGCCGCCAACCGGTCGGCCTCGCCGGCCTTGCCGGTGAACTTCAGGTCGAGGTCGAAGTCGTAGTTT
>CAZTMF010000535.1:0-2643 GCA_964614675.1 uncultured Caulobacteraceae bacterium
GACACCCTGCTGAACTTCGAGAACCTGACGGGCTCGAACTTCAACGACGTGCTGGCCGGAAACTCCGGCGACAACATCCTGGACGGCGGCGCCGGAACCGACACGGTCAGCTACGCGGGGGCGAGCGCCGGCGTCCAAGTCGCCCTCTCGCAGACGGGCGCCCAGAACACCGTCGGCGCGGGCACGGACACGCTGAAGAACTTCGAGAACCTGACAGGCTCGAACTTCAACGACGGGCTCACAGGCAACTCTGTCGCCAATGTTCTGACCGGCGGGAACGGTGACGACGTCCTCTACGGCGCGGCCGGAGACGACACCCTGCTTGGCGGCGACGGCAACGACGTGCTGCAAGGTGGCACGGGCAACGACATCCTCGATGGCGGCGCCGGGGTGAATACCGCCAGCTATGCCCTCGCCACCGCCGCCGTCCGGATCGACCTGGGCCTGGCGGGGGCGCCCCAGAACACCGGTGGCGACAACACCGACACCCTGATCAACATCCAGAACGTGACCGGGTCGGCCTGGGCCGACACGATCGCCGGCGACGGCGGGAACAATGTACTGGACGGCGGGGCGGGGCTCGACACGGTCAGCTACGCGGGCGCGGGGTCGGGGGTCCAGGTGGACTTGTCCGTCACCACCGCCCAGAACACCGGCGGGGCGGGCGTCGACACCCTGCTGAACTTCGAGAACCTGACGGGCTCGAACTTCAACGACGTGCTGGCCGGAAACTCCGGCGACAACATCCTGGACGGCGGCGCCGGAACTGACATGGTCAGCTACGCGGGCTCGAGCGCCGGCGTCCAGGTCGACCTGTCGCTGACCACGGCCCAGAACA
Organism: uncultured Caulobacteraceae bacterium; assembly: GCA_964614675.1. GTDB lineage: Bacteria > Pseudomonadota > Alphaproteobacteria > Caulobacterales > Caulobacteraceae > JANWHQ01. The sequence continues at coordinate 839 of CAZTMF010000535.1, forward strand.
CCGTCGGCGCGGGCACGGACACGCTCAAGAACTTCGAGGGCGTGATCGGGTCCAGCTTCTCCGACACCCTGACGTGCCGCAACAAGGCCGAGACATTCCAAGGCGGGACCGGGGACGACGTGATCACCGGGGGCGGAGGAGCCGACATTCTCTATGGTGGGGCCGGGGCGGATCACTTCGTCTTCCGCTCGATCGCCGACTCGACCGTGTCCGCCTCCGGTCAGACGACCATCATGGACTTCTCGCACGCCGAGCACGATCTCATCGATCTTAGCGCCATCGACGCCAACACCTTGACCGCCGGGACCGACGACGCTTTTGCGTTCATCTCCGGGTCCGCCTTCGGAAAGCACCCTGGCGAGCTCATCCAGATCGCCACATCGGGAGGCTATCTGCTGGAGGGCGACACGAACGGGGACGGGAACGCCGACTTCGCGATCCTCGTCCATGCGGCGAACCCGCTGACGAGCGCCGATTTCATCCTCTGACCGGTATGACCGGTCGTGTACGGCCGATGCGCGATAGCGTCAGCGGTAGTACCATGCTGATTCGCGGCCCTACCGAGGGGCCAAGGGAAACGCCGGGATACGCTCATGCTGTTGGGCTTGGTGGCGGCCGTCCTTCTGGCCATGGCGCTCCAGCTGAACGCCATTCGCTGCCGGCGGTCCGGCGGGTTCTACATGGCCGCCGACGGGGCCATCTGCCTGAGGGCCTGGGTCTTGGTCGAGGCCAAGCCCGCCATGGCCGTCGGCCACGCCGCCTGTGCGTCCGGCGTCACTCGCTGGCATTCCGGCAGCCTCGAGGCGACCCACCAGGAGCGGCTCGGCTTCCTGGCCGACCTGCGAACGTTGCGGCGCCCGGCTTCAGCGCGGACCCGGGTGGGCGCAGCGGCGCGCGCGCAGCACGCCCCGCACCTGGCCATGCTCCGGCCGTCCGATCCCATCGTGATTCCGGCCCACTTGCTGCAGTCGGCCTGGGCCGCGCGGCACGATCGGGCCCGGCCGCCGACGGGCCCTCCGGCCGGCCTGCACGGTGATCCGGCGTCACCGATCTGGCTCAGCATCAGGCCACTCTCCAGAAACGCCCGCCAGAGATGGCGGGCGTTCGCATATCCGGCGGATCGCCCGCCAACCCTCCTGAGGCAGAGGCGATCAGTGGTCTTGCTGGGATACCGACGCGAGGGCGGTCGGCCGCTCCCCGCCCACGGCCGGGCCGCCCTGCGCCGGGTCGGTCCGGGACGCGAAATAGGCCGTGCGGGTCCGCACGTAGGGGTCCTCGCCGGGCCGGTCGCCGCGAACGCCGTCGGCGTGCCGGATCACCCTGCCGGCGAGCTTGGCGTAGCCCGCGCCCTTCAAGGCGGCGCTCACGCCCGTCGCCAGGTGCAGCCAGTGCGCCGGATAGAGGTATCCCTCGGCCGCCAGGGCCACTGTGGCGCGCAGGGTCGCCGGCCCCGCGATCGGGAGATAGACATAGGGCCCGGCTGGCGCGCCATAGCTGGCGAGGGTGCGGTCGAGGTTGTTGTCGTGCCGCTTGAGGCCCAGGCGGCTGGCCACGTCGAACAGGCCCACCACTCCGACGGTGGAGTTGATCACAAACCGCACGGCCGAGCTCCCGGCGCGGGCCAGCTTCCGCTGCAGCAGGTCGTTGGCCACGACCGACGGCTCGTCGAGGTTGTTCAGCAGGTTGTGCGCGGCCTGCACGACGGGGCGCGCCTTGGACTCTTCCAGGCGGGCGGGATGGGGACGCTTCCGGATCGCCGCGCCCAGTACGGCGTCCACGGCGTAGAGCCGCCGGTTCACCGGTTC
>CAZTMF010000536.1:0-2630 GCA_964614675.1 uncultured Caulobacteraceae bacterium
CGGCTGCTGCTGGAGTTCGACGACGAGCGTTCGGTCGGGTTCGAGCCGCTGCGCTTCGTGCCCAAGGGCAAGACGGTGGTGCTGGGGCTGATCACCACCAAGACCGGGCAGTTGGAGGACAAGGAACTGCTCCGCCGGCGGGTGGACGAGGCGGCGAAGTACGTTCCGATCGAGCAGCTGGCGATCAGTCCGCAGTGCGGCTTCGCCTCGACGCACCAGGGCAATCTGCTCAGCGAGGACGAGGAGCGGCGAAAGCTCGAGCTGGTGGCCGAGACGGCGCGGCTGATCTGGGGCTAAGGCTAGCCTTCGGCCGGGCGGCGCGGATCGGAGGAGGCCTGACATGGAGCTCGAACTGAGGGGCAAGCGCGCTCTGGTCAGCGGCGCCTCCAAGGGCATCGGCCGGGCGACGGCGCTGCGGCTCGCCCAGGAGGGCTGCGACGTGGTGCTGGTCGCGCGGACCCGCGAGACCCTGGAAGGCGCCGCCGGCGCCATCCGCGAGCTTTGCCAGGTGGGCGTGGAGGTGCTGGCGGCCGACCTGTCTCAGCAGGCCGAGATCGAGCGGGTCGCCGCCGAGGCCGGGGACATCGACATCCTGGTCAACAACGCCGGCGCCATCCCGGCCGGGGACCTGATGGCCCTGGACGATGCGGCCTTCCGCGCGGCCTGGGACCTCAAGGTGTTCGGCTACATCTCGATGTGCCGGGCCTTCTGGCCGGTGCTGAAGACGAGGGGCGGGGTGATCGTCAACGTCATCGGCGCGGCGGCCGAGTGGCTGGACCCCGGTTACATCTGCGGCTCGACTGGCAATGCGGCCCTGGCGGCCTTCACCCGGGCGCTGGGCAAACAGGCGCAGAAGGAAGGCATGCGGGTGGTCGGCATCCACCCCGGCCCCACTGCCACCGACCGCTTCGCCATTCGCTTCAAGGCCCGCGCGGCCCAGGAGCTCGGCGACGAGAACCGTTGGCGCGAGCTGACCGGAAGCCTGCCCTACGGCCGCCCCGCCGAGCCCGAGGAGGTCGCCGCCGCGGTGGCGTTCCTGGCCTCGCCGCTCTCGGGCTACACGACCGGCAGCATACTGACGATGGACGGCGCGATCAGAGGGTAGCGGGCGCTATTCGAAGAACGCCACGCTCCGGCACTCAATCGAAGCGCGCACCTTGCGGTCAGCGAAGCTGGTGTCCCAGAACGCGGTGTGAGGCGTGCGCCAAGCGACCGAGTGATCGCTGTCGTGGAACTTCAACAGTAACGCCTCGTCGCGGGTCATGGACGAGAAGTACCACCAGCGGTGGTTCGGATTGTACTTGAAGATCGCCGCGGCCATCTGACTCTCGTCCGGCATGGGGGCGAACATGGCCTCGCCCTCGGGGATCTTGTCGACGATGTAGAGCACGTTGGGCACTCCCTCGTCGTCGCCGACGCTGCGGTGATCGCAGACCGCCAGGGGACAGTCCTGCGGCGGCTCGGAAAAAGTCCGCCAGAAGCTGGAATAGATGAAGCGCTTGTAGCCCGGCCCGTTGGGTCGCACGCGCTCATAGATCGCGCGGGCCTGGCGGTCGGCGCGGCTGGGCTCGGTGTCGATGTGGGCCTCGCCGGCGGGCGGCTGCACCCCGCCCTGGTGCTGATAGGGCCCATCGCCCTTCTTCTGGAATTTCGAGATGTCGCCGGAGTTGCGGATCATCCAGCCGCCGGGCGCCACGAAGGTCGCGCCGGTCAGCCGGACCACCTCGCGGGCGACTTCGTCCTGGTACAGACGATCGACCTCGTCCTTGTCGTAGAAATCCTTCACCGCGCTGACGCTGTCGGCCAGGACGAAGCCGTGGGTGTCCAGGGTGAAGTGCTTCTTGATCGGCCGGCCGTCGCGGACCTTGACCTTGAAGGGGCCATACTTGCCGGTGTTCACCTCGACCCCGGCCGAGACGAAGCGACGGTTTATCGGCGGGCCCGGCAGGAGGTAGTTGATCTCCGCCTCGATGACGCGGGCGTTCTCCTCGACGTCGGCTTCCATGACGCTCATGACTTGAACTCCTAGCGCGCGTGGCCGGTGAAGGTGCGCAGGGCGGGGTTGGTGTGGTCGGGCATGTTCAGGGCCGCCTGGACGCCGGGGCGGGCGCGCACGCGGTCCACCCATTCCAGGAAGCGGGGGCAGCGCTCCTGGGTCCCGATCTCGGGGAACATGCGGGCGACGGCGAAGCCCAGGTGGGCGAAGAGGTTGATGTCGGCCAGGGTGTACATCTCGCCGGCCAGCCAGGGCGTCTTGCCGAGCTGGTCCTCGACCTTGTCGACGGCGACCTCGATCTTGCGGGTGGCGTTGGCGAGGTCGGCCTCCGAAAAGCCCGAGCGGGCGGTGCGCCACTTGTCGCGCTGCTCCTGCAGCGGGATGCGCGAGACCATCTTCTCGAACTCGCCCGACTCGATGCCGCGCGCCAGGACGCCGACCATCCTGTGCCAGCCGTGCATGGAGACGAAGTTCATCACGTGCTCGTCGACGAACTTGTTCCAGAAGCGCATGCGCGCATTGCCCTTGGGCTCGTTGGGTCGGAGCGGCGGGGCGTCCGGGAAGGCGTCCTCGAGGTACTCGTTGATCACCGTGGTGTGGGTGACGATGAATCCGTCGTGGTCCAGCACCGGCA
>CAZTMF010000537.1:0-2629 GCA_964614675.1 uncultured Caulobacteraceae bacterium
CGACGAGAAGGTGGCCATGCTGCACCTCGCCAAGCTGGGCGCGAAGCTGACCAAGCTGTCGGGCGAACAGGCCCATTATATCGGCGTGCCGGCCGAGGGCCCCTTCAAGCCGGACCATTACCGCTACTGATCCGCTTTCGGCCCCCTCCCGTTCCCTGCGCCTGGGAACGGGAGGGCGGCTCGTTCCCTGCAGGCTCCGGCGTTCGCTGTCCTGAAAAGCGCCGCCCTATGTCGGCCTGTCGACCTTTCCCTAACTTGTGCGTTCTATCGCGGGCCGTTGGAATGGCCCTATAGAGCGACATGCCCACGGCCCTGATCCTGTCGAGCTTTGTCGCTTCGAGCCGTGTCGGCGGCGCGATGCAGGCGCTGGCCCTGTCTCAGTTCCGCTTCGAACCCATCCTGGTCCCCACCGTGCTCTACGGTCGCCACCCCGGCTGGGGCGCGCCCGGCGGCGGCCCCGTGCCCACCGACATGTTCGAGAGCCTGCTGGACGGGGTGGAGGCCAACGGCGCCTTCGAGCAGGTGGACCTGGTCATCACAGGCTATTTCACCTCGGCCGCCCAGGTGCGGGCCGCCGCCCGCGCCATCGACGCGGTGCGCGCCGCGCCGCGGAGCCCCGAGCAGCGAAAGCCCCTGGTGGTGGTCGATCCGACCATGGGCGACTCCGGCAAGGGCCTCTACGTCCCTCCCGAGGTTCCCCAGGCCCTCACCGCCGAGCTGATCCGCAGGGCCGACTTCGTCTGCCCCAATGCCTGGGAGCTCGAGCGCCTGACGGGGCTGTCGGCCCGCACGCCGGACGGGGCGGTCGACGCCGCGCGCCTGCTCGGCCGTCCGACCCTGGTCTCCTCCGTCGAGCGGGGCCAGGAGATCGGCGTCGTCTATGCCGACAAGTCGGAGGCCTGGTTCGCCGCCCATGCCAAGACGGCCGAGACGCCGCGGGGGACCGGCGATCTCTTGACCGCCCTCTTCGCGGCGGCGCTCAGCGAGGGCCAGCCTACCTCCTATTCCCTGGCCCGCGCCGTCGGCGGCGTCGCCGAGACGGTGGCGGCCGCGGCGGTCTGGAAGACCTCCGAGCTGCCGGTCGTGGCCATGGGCGCCAAGATCAAGGCCGCCTCCCCCAGCGTGCGGATCGAACGCCTCGGCTGATGGCCGGGCCTGTGGAGATCAGGGGAGTCTGCCCGGACCGGTTCCGGGCCGTCCGCGACGCCTTCGCCGCCAATTTCGCCGAGAGCGCCGAACTCGGCGCCCGCTTCTCGGCCGCCATCGACGGCGAGGTGATCGTCGACCTGATGGCCGGTTGGACCGACCGGGCGATGAGCGTCCCCTTCGGACCCGACACCCTGGCGCCGGTGTTCTCGACCACCAAGGCGGTCACCGCCGTGATGATCGCGCGGCTGGTGAGCCAGGGCCGGCTTGCCTACGGCCAGCGCGTGGCCGAGGTCTGGCCTGAGTTCGGCCAGGCCGGCAAGGCCGACATCACCGTCGAGCAGTGCCTGTCGCACCAGGACGGCCTCGCCGCCTTCACCGAGCCCATGGACCCAGAGCTCTGGTTCGACTGGGACGCCATCACCGCCAGGATCGCCGCCATGGCGCCGCTTTGGCCGCCGGGAACGGCGTCCGGCTATCACCCGGTGATCTATGGCTATGTCGCCGGCGAGATCTTCCGTCGCGTCGATGGCCGCACTCTCGGAACCGCCCTGCGTGAAGACCTCGCCCGCCCGTTCGGCCTCGACATCTGGATCGGCCTGCCCGACGGCGAGCACGGCCGCGTGGCGGGGATGCAAAGGCCCTCGGCCATGCCCGACCTCGGCGAGCTGACAGCTGTCAAGCGGGGGGCGTTCCTGGAGCCCTGGTCCTCGCCGGGCGGGCGCGACACCGGCGCCTGGCGTCGCGCCGAAATCCCCTCGGCAAATGGCCACGCCACCGCCGAGTCCCTGGCCCGGCTGGCCGCGGTCCTCGCCTGCGACGGGGTGCTGGATGGGCGCAGGGTGCTGGAGCCGGGCGTCGCCGCCGAGACCGCGCGCGAGCGCATCCGCGGCCAGGACATGGTCCTGCCCTTCACCCTGGCCTGGGGCGCGGGCGTGCTGCGCAACGATCCGGTGATGATCTACGGGCCAGGCGCGGCCGCGATCGGCCACTCCGGCTGGGGCGGCTCATGCCTGATGGCGGACCCTGAGGCCAGGCTCTCGGCCGCCTATGTCATGAACCGCCAGTCGGCCTATCTGATAGGGGATCCGCGCTCGCGGAGGCTGATCGAGGCGCTGTACCAAGGACTTTGATTGGATTTGTCATCCCGGCCGGAGCCCGCAGGGCGGAGAGCCGGGATCGCCGGAAACGCTGGCGCCTGCCGCGATCCCGGATCGGCCTGCGGCCGGCCGGGATGACGGGCCAAGTAGTTAGGCCGCGGCCTCGCCGGGCGCCGTGACGCCGGACTCGCTGAGCCATTCCAGCAGCTTGGCCTTGGGCATGGCGCCGACCTTCATCGAGGCCATCTGGCCGCCCTTGAACAGCATCAGGGTGGGAATGCCGCGCACGCCATAGCGGGAGGGCGTCGTGGGGCTGTCTTCGATGTTCACCTTGGCGATGGTGACCCTGTCGCCGAGCTCCTGGGCGATCTGCTCCAGCGCCG
>CAZTMF010000538.1:0-2623 GCA_964614675.1 uncultured Caulobacteraceae bacterium
CTGGGCCCGCCGTTTAGCCTTCACCGTCCCTGCGGCGCACGGCAAGCCGGACCAGCCCGTAAAGGGCCACCAGCGCCCAGGCGGCCTCCATCAGGAAGGCCGACAGATTGAAGCGGAACGTCAGCGACCAGATGATGAGGCCGGCGCCGACGAGGTTCATCACCAGGGCCGGCGCGCGCCGGGGATCCAGCCTCCCGAGTTGGGCGCCCGCATAGGCCGCCAGGATCAGGAGAACGCCAAACAGGCCGGCGGCGTCGGGAAAGCTCATGTGCTCACAACGCCGCCGTACAGGTGCGGGTCAGCCGCCCCGGGCGCTGAACAGGATCGTGCCGACCTCATAGGTCTTGCCGACCGGCTGGCCGCCGGGAGCCTTCCTGGCGTCGAACACCAGGCCGACGTGCGTGGCGGGGGTGTCCAGCTCCCAGGTCCAGCCGGTGACGCCCTCGCCGGCGGGGTAGCCAACGCTCAGCACTACCAGCGGCGGATTGTGGGCGGCCGCCCATGCGGAGAGCACCGAGACCACGCCGTCGGTCTGCCCGACCTCGTAGTTCACGGTCATGGTGCAGACGTTCGGATTGGCCACCGTCGGGATGGTGATCACCACCTTCTCGACACCGGGGCCCTGCAGCAACCAGTCGTCGCGGTAGTGGCGCAGGCCCGTCGCCTGGGCCACGTCCTTGATCTTGGCGCCGCCGATCAGCGGCAGGCAGACCTTGTCGATCGCTGACTGCAGATAGGGTCCGATAGCCGCAGGCGCGGCGGCGGGCGGCGGAGGCGGCGCGGGCGGAGGCGGCGGAGCCGGGGGGACCGCGGCCGGAGGCGGCGGCGGCGCAGGCGGGGCTGGAACCACCGCGGGGGGGGGCGGTGGCGGTGGAGGCGCGGGTTGGGCCTGGCTGACGCCAGCGGTCGCGGCCGCCCCAGCCGCGATCAGGCCCAAGATGATGTAACGCGCCATGACGCCTCTCCCCTGACTTGAGGGAGCGCATGACAGCTTCACCTCGGTCCGGACGCAAGCCCCCCAGAGCACGATTCCGTGGTCGGGCTGCTCACCTGACCACGGAATTGTGCTCCGGACTCTCTGTTTTCGAGCGCGTCCGGGCGACGAAACCGCCCACACTTTCGCCTGACGCGCTCGTGCAGCAGGCGCGTTCGATCAGGCCGCTTCGGTCGCGTGCTCGGCCAGGATGGTCAGGCCCTGGGGGGTCACTTCGGCGAAGCCGCCGCGCACCTGGTAGACGCGCACGGTCCCGCCGTCGCGGACCGTCACCGGCCCCTCCTTGAGGGCGGTCATGAACGGCGCATGGCCGGCCAGGACGCCGAAGTCGCCCTCGACGCCCGAGGCGTCGACTTGGTCCACTTCGCCGGAGAACAGCTCCCGCTCGGGCGCGACCAGGGAAAAGTGCAGGCGATCCGCCACCTAGGCCTCCGCCGCCATCTTCTCGGCCTTGGCCACGGCCTCCTCGATGGCGCCGACCATGTAGAAGGCGCCTTCCGGCAGGTGGTCGTAGGTCCCGTCGCAGATGGCCTTGAACGAGCGGATGGTGTCGGCGAGCTCGACGAACTTGCCTTCCTGGTTGGTGAAGGCCTGGGCGACGAAGAACGGCTGAGACAGGAAGCGCTGGATCTTCCGCGCCCGGGCGACGGTCAGCTTGTCCTCTTCGGACAGCTCGTCCATGCCCAGGATGGCGATGATGTCCTTCAGCGCCCGGTACTGCTGCAGGATCTCCTGGGTGCGGCGCGCGACGGTGTAGTGCTCCTCGCCGATCACCAGCGGATCCAGGATCCGCGAGGTGGAGTCCAGCGGGTCCACGGCCGGGAAGATGCCCTGGGCGGCGATATCGCGCGACAGCACGGTGGTGGCGTCAAGGTGCGCGAAGGAGGTCGCCGGGGCCGGGTCGGTCAGGTCGTCGGCGGGCACATAGATGGCCTGCACCGAGGTGATCGAGCCCTTGTTGGTCGAGGTGATCCGCTCCTGCAGGTTGCCCATTTCGGTGGCCAGGGTCGGCTGGTAGCCCACCGCCGAAGGGATCCGGCCGAGCAGGGCCGACACTTCCGAACCTGCTTGCGTGAAACGGAAAATGTTGTCGATGAAGAGAAGCACATCCTTGCCCTCTTCGTCGCGGAAGTACTCGGCCTGGGCGAGGCCCGTCAGGGCGACGCGCGCACGCGCGCCCGGCGGTTCGTTCATCTGGCCGTAGACCAGGGTGCAGCGCGAGCCTTCGTTCGAGCCGGACTTGCGCGGATCGACGTTCACGCCGGACTCGATCATCTCGTGATAGAGGTCGTTGCCTTCGCGGGTCCGCTCGCCGACGCCGGCCAGCACCGAATAGCCGCCGTAGGCCTTGGCGATGTTGTTGATCAGCTCCTGCATCGTCACGGTCTTGCCGACGCCGGCGCCGCCGAACAGGCCGATCTTGCCGCCCTTGGTGTAGGGGCAGAGCAGGTCCACCACCTTGATGCCGGTGACCAGCACTTCCGCCTGGGTCGACTGGTCCTTGAAGGCCGGCGCCTCGGCGTGGATCACGCGCTTGTAGGGGCTGTCGATGGGGCCGGCTTCGTCCACCGGAGCGCCGATGACGTTCATGATCCGGCCGAGCGTGGCCGGGCCCACCGGCACGGTGAT
>CAZTMF010000539.1:0-2618 GCA_964614675.1 uncultured Caulobacteraceae bacterium
CCGCGTCAACATCCGGAAGGCCGGATGTGGACCCGCGAAGAGGCGGGAACCATGAGCGCGGACTGGATGAAGATCGCCTACCGGACCGACGCGGCCAAGCTGGCCGAACTGCTTCCGCCTGGCTTCTCCCTGCGGGGCGAGCCGATCGTCTCGGTCTCCTGCGCCTGGTTCAAGAACCTCTATTGGCTGGCTGGCCGCGGCTACGGGATCCTGGTGGTCGACTTCCCCGTCACCTACCAGGGCAAGACCGAGCGCCATGACGGCGCCTTCTGCCCCGTGCTCTGGGAGGGCCAGCCCGAGGCGGTTTCCACCGGACGGGAAGAACTGGGCTTCTCCAAGCTCTACGCCGATTTCACCGACATCGTCCGCGACGAGGCGAAGGGCTCGGCCGCCTGCCAGGCGTCGTGGTTCGGGCATACCTTCTTCGAGATCGAGCTGACCGAGATGGTCGAAGAGATCGGCGCGGAGAAGAAGCTGCCTGGCTCAGGCGGCGGCGCGCAGCTCTATTACAAGTATATGCCCCGCACGAGCCCGGGGGGGAGCGAGGGCGCCGACATCGCCTATGTCGCCACGGCGGCGCCGCCGCCGGGCGCGGCCACGAGCGCGCAGAACATCAATTTCGACGAATTCGATTTCCGAAAGTGGAACGCCAAGGGAGCGCTCCGGTGGAACCGTGCGACCTTCCAGCAGATGCCGGTTTCCTTCCATGTCGTGAACGGAATGGCCGATCTTCCGATCCTGGAGATCGTGGACGCCGAAATGGTGGTGTTCAGTGGTCCAGGGATCGGAGTCTCGATGAACTCCATGCGCGTGATCGAATCGGCCTGAGCGAGCGGCTGAGTCGCGCGGCGATTCACGGTCTTGGTGACGCGTAATCGGGCGCATTTCTCTCGCCGTAGAGCACAGCTGTCACCGCCTCTCTATCTGCGAGAGGGTCCCGACGCTGCGGCGGTCCGCCACTGGGTCCGATATTGACCCACTCGTCTAAATATGACCCAATGGTCACGATAGGGAGCGTCGCCGGATCGGGCCGTGATGTCGACTTGATCGACCACCATCCTGCCGGTGCGAACGAGGTCTGCGCCAAAGAAGCCAGGCCCGGGAGACCAGGAGGAATCGTGTACGACCGCCATTTCCCGCGTTCAGCCGCAGCCGCAGTCTCGGCGAGGGCCCCCTTAGCTTCATTGTCGCCCGCCCCGACGCCAGTCGGCGCGCAATCACGTCGTGGCGACGGCCGCGGCGTGAGGCCCTAGGACCGGCGGAAAGGGCAGGGGAATGGATATGCGTTTCAGCTTTTCGCCGGAGATGGTCTCCGATGACGCGCGGCGGCTGACGTCGTGCATCATCGGCGCCGAAGTTCCCACGGGCAACCTCGCACACGAAGCGGTGTCGGCCATGGAAATGCATCTGCTGCAGAGGGGCTGGCCCGTCGGAGAGGTCCTCGGCGCCCTGCCGGATGTCCAGAAGGGCCTAGGTCTCGGCCGCCCCACCTGCCGGGAGGCCATGATCATTCTGGAGGCGAGGGGTCTCCTGGACGTACGGCGGGGTCCGGGCGGAGGACTGTTCGTCGCGGCCCCGACGGCGGAGGACGTGGTCGGAGCGATGCTGATGTACCTGACCATCAGCGGCGCGAGCCCGGACTGTATTCAGGAATTCCGGCTGCTGGTGTGGCGCATGGTTGTCGAAGCCGCCATCGAACGCAGCATCGGCGCCGAGCCATCGGGGGCCGAGGCCAGCGAATGGGGGTTCGCCGTCGATCTGGCTCAGCGGATCGGCAACACGACCATGGCTCTGGCCGCCCAGATCGCCGAAATGCTGGTCCGGACCTGCGAAGGGCGTCCAGCGCCCGCGCACGACGCGCTTCTCGAGCGCGCCTTGAAGGCCCGCGATTTGCGGCGAGCCTTTTCCAGGCTGGAAGATCTGGCCAACCCCATGGACCTCGCCGCTCCGTTGGTCGCCTTGGAGGCGATGGAGCGCAGTTTCGCCTGGTCCGGGCGCAAGTCGGCCATGGCCCTTGCGGCGAGAATGACGCGGGAAATGGTCCATCGGCCGGAGAAACGCGAGGCGGAATGGGAGACGGCCGAACGCCTGGGCTATTCGGACGCGGTGGTCCGACAGGCGCGGCGGATCCTCCAGGATTTCGGCCTCGTCCGCTGCCAACGCGGCCGGAAGGGCGCGCTCTGGGGGGCTCCGGCCGGTCCTGGCGGCGTCATTCGGCTTCTGGCCCCCTGTTTCATCGCGAGCGGCATGACCACGAGCGACAACACCGAGGCGGCGAATTTCCTGGCCTCCAACGCCCCGCGGCTCGCGGCTGAACGCACCGCCCAGTGTGGCCGGGCTCCGACCAAGGTGCTGGGCTCCTTCGCCAACAGCGCTGAACCCGTCGATCTCTTTCGTATCGAGAATCTGCTCCTGGAGTTGGCGGGCAACCCGCTCCTGTCGATCATGACGCGGTCGCTGGGGCTGGCGAACCTGCTGAGCCTGGAGGCGAGAATCTGCCTGCAGAGCCGGGTCGACATCGTCGCCTTCAACCAACGCATCCTGCGAGCCATCGAGGCTGGCGACGCCGAAACTGCTTCTCCCCTGGCGCGCGCCAAGGGGGAGGCGATTCAACGGAC
>CAZTMF010000540.1:0-2617 GCA_964614675.1 uncultured Caulobacteraceae bacterium
GCATGGTGACGATCCACGCGAACACGATGCCCCGCGCCACGCCCCAGCGCACCGCCGAGGTCCGCCGCGCGGCGCCGACGCCGATGATCGCGCCGGTGATGGTGTGGGTGGTGGAGACCGGTACGCCCAGATAGGTGGCGGTGAACAGGGTGATCGCTCCTCCTGTCTCGGCGCAGAAGCCCTGCATGGGCGAAAGCCGGGTGATCTTGGACCCCATGGTGTGAACAATGCGCCAACCGCCCGCCAGGGTGCCAAGCGCCATGGCCGTCTGGCAGGCCAGCACCACCCACAATGGCACATGGAAGGCGCCGTGGCCGCCCGCGTGGGCGAACAGCAGCACGGCGATGATCCCCATGGTCTTCTGGGCGTCGTTGCCGCCGTGGCCCAGGGAGTAGAGCGAGGCCGAGACGAACTGCATCCGGCGGAACAGTTTGTCGACGGCCGCCGGCCGGGAGCGGACGAAGATCCAGGACACGAGCAGCACCAGCAACAAGGCCAGGATGAAGCCGAAAAACGGCGAGACCACGATGCCGGCGGCAGTCTTGCCGACCCCGCCCCAGACGATGGCCTTTAGTCCGGCCTTGGCCAGGCCCGCGCCGACCAGTCCGCCGACCAGGGCGTGGGACGACGACGAGGGAATCCCCGCCAGCCAGGTGATTACGTTCCAGGCAATGGCCCCGGTGAGGGCGCCGAAGATCACCCGGTCGGTGACGATGTCCAGGGAGACGATGCCCGCTCCGACGGTCTTGGCTACGTGCAGGCCGAACACCAGGAAAGCCAGGAAGTTGAAGACGGCCGCCCAGATCACGGCGTAGCGGGGCCTGAGGACCCGGGTGGAGACAATGGTGGCGATGGAATTGGCGGCGTCGTGCAGTCCGTTCAGGAAGTCGAACAGCAAGGCGACTGCGATGAGGGCCCAGAGAATGACCGTGCTGTCCGCGTCCACGGTCAGAGGTGCTCGATCAGGATGCCGCTGATGGAGTTAGACACATCCTCGAAGCGATCCATCACCCGCTCGAGGTGGTCGTAGAGGTCCGCCCCCACGATGAAGTCCATCGTACGGTCCTGGCTGTTGGCGAAGAGCTTCTTCATGCCGACGTCGTAGATTTCGTCGGCCCGGTTCTCGATGCGCGTCACGGCTTCGGCGATGGAGTTCAGCCGGGCGGCGTTCTTGCCCATGTCGCGCAGCAGTTCGGTCGCCTCGACTGTCAGATAGGCGGCCTGGATGGCGAGGTCGCCCATCTCGCGCATCTGGGGCTGGAACTCGGTCACCTCGAACAGGGTGATCGACTTGGCCGTCTTCTGCATCTGGTCGATGGCGTCATCGAGCGCTGTGGTCAGGTCGCGGATGTCGCTGCGGTCGAAGGGCGTGATGAAGGTGCGCCGCACAGCCAGGAAGACCGTGCGGGCGACCTCGTCGGCTTCTTCCTCGTGCCGGATGATCGAGGCCGAGGCCTCGGCCATGCCGGGCCCGCCGTTCAGCAGTTCCCGTAGCGCTTCGGCGCCCAGCACCAAGAGGCGTGCGTGGGCGGTGAAGTGATCGAAGAAGCTCTGCTCGCGCGGCAGGAGCGCCTGGAACCATCGCATAGGCCCATCCGTACCAGGACGAAGCGAGTCGCCAGAGAGGCTTGAGCGCTGCCCGACGTCTCCCCGGGGGCGGCTAGGCCTGCTGCGCCTTCTTCAGCTCCATGTTCTCGCGGAACAGGGTCATGATCTGCTGGAACGGGCCTTCGACATAGGCCCTGAGCACCGGCATCTGGGCCGGGTCCTGGCCGACGCCCTGGGCCAGGCGGCCGATGATGCCGTCGGAGTCGGCCATGAACTCGCCGGGCGCGACCTGGGCGGCCGGGAAGCTGACCTTCTCGAGGTGCGGGCTGACCTCGGCGCGGATTTCCTGCTCGGCGTCCGTCCCGGGGGAGAAATCCTTCACGACCACCTGATCCCTGAGCCCGGACTCCAGGAGGAAGATGCGCACCTTCATGCAGAAGGGGCATTTGTCCTTGAGATAGATCGTCGGGCGGAAGCTGGCGTCGTTCATCGGTCGTCTCCTCGCGGGCCCTTGCAGGGTCCGATGATAGCGGCGTGAGGGACCGCTGTCCCACGATCCGTAGAATCACCAGCCTTGCCTTGGCTGCGCCATCGCGGATGATCCTGCCATGCGACACCGCTTCCTGATCCTCTGCCTCGCCGTCCTGCTGGCCGCCTGCTCCAAGCCGCCGCCGAAGACCACCGTGCAGCAGTTCATGGAGGACCAGGTGAACCCTGCGGGCGAACTCCTCTTCCATTCCGTGGAACAGGTGTCCGACGCCAAGGGCGTTCGCTTCAGGGCCCCCGAGACCGCCCAGGACTGGAAGAAGGTGTCCGATGCGCTCGCCGTGCTCCAGAACGCCCCCGACGTCCTGACCGCCAAGGGTCTCAAGGCGGCGCCAGCTGGCTTCAAGTCGGAGCACCCTGGAATCGAAAGCACGCCAGCGTGGATCCAGCAGACCATCGATTCGCACCGCGACGACTTCGACAAGCGCGCCCTCAGGCTGCAGGCGGCGGCGGCCAAGGCGGCCGAGGCGGCCCAGGCCCATGACGGCCGCGCGCTCTACAAGTCCCTCGACGGAATCGACAG
>CAZTMF010000541.1:0-2616 GCA_964614675.1 uncultured Caulobacteraceae bacterium
AGCCTGTTCCGGTAACGGATGTGAGGCGGGTCCTTCGGGGCCCGCCTCCGCCACCGACAGCGAGGCGCCGGCTGAACGCCGGCGAGGGATCCGATGGGCAAGGTCGTTCTTCCGAAGGGAGCCGCCGCGCGGGCGCTCGGGATCACACCGGGCGGATCGACGACGGAGGTCAAGCCGGTCAAGCCGGTGGGCTCGCCCGAGGCCACCGATCAGCCGGACCTGCGCCTGATCATCGAAGAGTCCGAGGAGGCCGGGGGGTTCGTCTACACGATCGTGGACCGCCGCACCGGCAAGATCGTCAGACGACTGTCCCGCGAGGAGGTGCTCCGCCTCCGGGAGAAGTCGAACTACGCGGCCGGCGCCGTCTTCGACGGCAAGGCCTGAGCGCCAGAGCCGCTCGCGCGGCTTAAGGTTTTCGACGGCTCGCCCTCAGGGGCGCAGCCGCGATCGGCGTCTCATGGTTAACGTTCTGACAACCAAACGGCCCTAGCGTCCACTCCGTTAACCATACGTGAGAGGGGCAGAGCGGACCGATGACCATCAGCGTGCAGACCAACGCATCCGCGATCATCGCGCTGCAGAATCTCAACAAGACCGCCGGCGATCTCCAGTCCGCGCAGAACATCATCTCGACCGGTCTGAACATCAACAACGCGAAGGACAACGCGTCGGTCTGGTCGATCGCCCAGAAGCAGCGGGCTGACGTCGGCGCCTTGGGCGCGGTGCAGTCCAGCCTGAACCGGGCGGCCTCCATCGCGGACGTGGCCCAGACGGCCGGCGCATCGATCTCGGACCTGTTGAACCAGGTCAAGCAGAAGGTCGTGGCGGCCCAGGACCCCTCGCTCGATCCCACATCCCGCGCCGCCTACAACACCGACTTCCAGTCGCTGCTCCGCCAGATCCAGGACGTGGTCAACAACGCCGTGTTCGACGGCGCCAACATCCTGGACGGATCGCTGAGCGGCAACATCAGCTTCCTCGCCAACGCCGACGCGACCAGCTTCGTCACCCTCTCGACCCAGGACATGTCGCTCGGGGGCTCGATCATCAGCATCGCCGCCACCGCGACCATCGGGACGGTCACGGCAGCTCAGGGGGTGCTGAGCCAGATCAACACCTCGATCAACTCGGTGAACTCCGCGCTCGGCGACATCGGCGCCCAGTCCAGGGAGATCGAGAATCACTCGACCTTCGTCTCCAAGCTGTCGGATGTGCTAAACCAGGGCATCGGCAATCTGGTGGACGCCGACATGGCCAAGGAGAGCGCCCAGCTGCAGGCCTTGCAGGCCCAGCAGCAACTGGGCGTCCAGGCCCTGTCGATCGCAAACACCGCGCCGCAGATCGTGCTGCAGCTGTTCAAGTAGGCTCCGGCGCGCTCGCCGGTTCCTTGTCGTGGCCCAGCCGCTCGAGAGCTCCCGGCAGGAACAGGCCGAAGAGGATTTCCTCCCCTACGGCCGGCATCTCATCGACGAGGCCGACGTGGCCGCTGTGCTCGCCGCCCTGCGATGCGAGCGATTGGCGCATGGGCCCAAGGTCGGGGAGTTCGAGGCCGGGTTCGCCGCCGCTGCCGGCGCTCCTGAGGCCGTCGCCTGCTCGAGCGGCACTGCCGCCCTGCATCTGGCGCTCACCGCCCTGGACCTCGGGCCAGGCGATATCTGCATCGTCCCGGCCGTCACTTTCCTCGCCACCGCCACGGCCGCCAGGCTCTGTGGCGCCGAAGTGGCTTTCGCCGACGTGGATCCCAGCTCGGGCCTGTTGACCTCCGAGACGTTCGAGGCGGCGAGGCGACGCGCCGGGCGCAAGTCCAAATGCGTCATCGCCGTCCACCTCGGGGGCCGCATCTGCGTCATGGACGAGATCGCCGAGGCGGCCCGGCCCTTGGGCGTCCAGCTCGTGGAGGACGCCTGCCATGCGTTGGGCGGGTGCGACGCCCTGGGCGATCCGGTCGGCGCCTGCACGCAGTCGGACGCGGCCGCCTTCTCGTTCCATCCGGTGAAGACCATCGCGGCCGGGGAGGGGGGCATGATCACCACCCGCGATCCGGCGCGGGCGGCCCGGATGCGGCGGCTGGCCAATCAGGGCGTCACCAAGGATCTGGACGCCATCACCGATCCGGAGCTCTCGCTCGACGCCGAGGGGCGGCTGAACCCCTGGTCCTACGAACAGGTCGAGCTCGGCTTCAACTATCGCATGAACGAGATCGAGGCCGCGCTCGGGCTCAGCCAGCTGGCCAAGCTGGAGCTCTTCGTGCGCCGTCGGCGCGAGCTGTCCATGCTTTACGACCTGACCCTGGAGCCTCTGGGCCCAGTGGTGCAGCCGGTCCGCCCAGGCGCGCCGGGTCAGCGCGTTTCCCCTCACCTGCACCAGGTGCTGATCGATTTCGAGGCGGCGGGTGTCGACCGGGCGACGGCGATGCGCCGCCTCGCCAAGCGCGGCGTGGGGACCCAGGTCCACTACATCCCGGTCTATCGCCAGCCCTATTTCGCCCGGCGCTACGGCGAGATGCGCCTCCAAGGCGCCGAAGCCTTCTACGCGCGCGTCCTGGCGCTGCCGCTGTTCCCAGCCATGCGCAACCAGGACGTCGAGCGGGTCGTATCCGCCCTGGCCGAGGCGCTC
>CAZTMF010000542.1:0-2610 GCA_964614675.1 uncultured Caulobacteraceae bacterium
TCCTCTCCCGTGGGGAGAGGAAGGGGCCCGCGCCGCAGGCGTGGGAAGGTGAGGGGGTACGCCCCCACCGTCCTAGCCCCTCACCCCCCCACGTCTCCTGCGGAGTCGCGGGCCCCCCCCTCTCCCTGTGGGAGAGGAGAATATGAGCGACGCCGCGACCTTGAGCACCGGCAAGGGCCACAAGGACGAGAACTTCCCCGTCGCGTCCTTCATCCTGAAGCCCGAGCACCGGGCGCCGATCATGACCTTCTACCGCTTCGCCCGTGTCGCCGACGACGTGGCCGACCACGCCGCCATCTCGTCCGACGAGAAGCTCAGGATGCTGGAGGCCATGCGCGCGACCCTCGCGGGCGAAAGCGATGCGAACCCGGAGGCCCTTGCCCTGCGCCGCACCCTGGATGAGCGGCGCCTTTCGCCCGTCCACGGCCTGGACCTGCTCAAGGCCTTCAGCCGCGACGCCACCCAGAGGCGCTATTCCGACTGGGCCGAGTTGATGGACTACTGCCGCTATTCGGCCAGCCCCGTCGGCCGCTTCGTGCTGGACGTCCACGGCGAGAACGAGGCGCTGTGGCCGGCCAACGACGCCCTCTGCAGCGCGCTGCAGGTGATCAACCACCTGCAGGACTGCGCCAAGGACTACGCCAACATCGACCGGGTCTATCTGCCCGAGGACGAGCTGAAGCGGGCCGGGACCGGCGTCGAGGCCCTGGCCGCCTCGCGCGCGTCGCCGGAGCTGAGAGGCGTGATCTCGGGCCTCGCGAGCCGCACCGCCGAGCTGCTCGACCGCTCGCGGCCCTTCGCCGCCGGCATCCGCGACGGCCGGCTGGCCTATGAGGTCGCCCTGATCCAGCGCCTCGCCGAAAGCCTGACAGATTGGCTGAAGTCCCGCGATCCCCTGTCGGAGCGGGTGCACCACCGGCCCTGGAACGTCGCGGGCCTGGCGATGCTGGCCCTGATCGACCGGATTACCGGACGCGGCCGCGGCCGCGCGGGCGCCGTGGGCCTGACCCCCGCCGCGAGGGACGCCGCGTGAGCGCCGACGCCCAGCAGACCCAGGCCTCCGGCAGCTCCTTCTACGCCGGCATGCGGGTGCTCCCGAAGGCCGAGCGCGAGGCCATGTTCGCGGTCTACGGCTTCTGCCGCCAGGTCGACGACATCGCCGACGACCTCCAGGGACACCGCGCTGACCGCCGCGCGGCGCTGGACGCCTGGCGGGCCGACATCGAGGCCCTCTTCGCCGGCAAGGACCCCGGCCGCGCCGCCCTGGTGGCCGAGCCGGTGCGCCGCTTCGGCCTGCGCAAGGCCGACTTCCTGGCGGTGATCGACGGCATGCAGATGGACGCCGACGAGGACATCCGCGCGCCCGGCGTGGCCAAGCTCGACCTCTATTGCGACCGGGTGGCCAGCGCGGTCGGGCGGCTGTCGGTGCGCATCTTCGGCATGGAGGAGAGCCCAGGCGAGGCCCTGGCGCTGCACCTGGGCCGGGCGCTGCAGCTCACCAACATCCTGCGCGACCTCGACGAGGACGCCGCCATGGGACGCCTCTACCTGCCTCGCGAGCTCCTGGCCCACGCCGGCATCACCAGCGCCGATCCGCATGAGGTCATCTCCGATCCCCGCGTGGACCACGCCTGCCGCGCCCTGGCCGCCGAGGCCCGCAAGCACTACGCGGCCGCCGATCGGGTCATGTCGGCCCGGCCCCGCGGTCGCCTGGCCGCCCCCCGGCTGATGGAGAAGGTCTACGGCCGGATCCTCGACCGCACCGAGGCCCTGGGCTGGGCGCCGCCGCGCCAGCGGGTGAAGCTGGCCAAGCCCGAGCTGGTCTGGATCCTCGTCCGCCACGGGCTCTTGGGTTGAGCGGAACCGTCTATGTGATCGGCGCGGGGCTCGCGGGGCTCTCGGCCGCCGTGACCCTCGCCGGCCGCGGCGAGCGGGTGGAGGTCTTCGAGGGCGCCGCCCAGGCCGGCGGCCGCTGCCGCTCCTATCTCGATCCGCAGCTGGGCGCGGTGATCGACAACGGCAACCACCTGGTGCTGTCGGGCAACCGGACGGTGCATGCCTATCTCGATCAGATCGGCGCCCGGGATCGGCTGATGGGTCCCGAAGTCGCGGCCATCGCCTTCGCCGACGCCGGGAGCGGCGAGCGCTGGACGATCCGGCCGAACGAAGGCGTCCTGCCCTGGTGGATCTTCGCCAAGGGCCGGCGCGTCCCAGGCACCACCCCCGGCGACTATCTGAGTCTCGCCGCCCTGCTCCGTCCGCCCTCCGGCAAGCGGCTGGACGAGGTGGTCGCCTGCAAGGGGCGGCTCTGGGACAAGCTGCTGCATCCCTTCCTGCTGGCGGTGCTGAATACCGAGCCGGAGGCCGGCTCGGCCGACCTCGCCGCGGCGGTCATGCGCGAAACCCTGGCCCTCGGCGGCGGCGCCTGCCGCCCGCGCATCGCCCATCCGACCCTGGCCTCGGCCTTCGTCGATCCCGCCCTGGCCTGGCTGGACGCCAAGGGCGCCAGGGTGAACCTCGGCAAGCGGGTGCGCAGCCTGGAGCTCGCGGACGGCCGCGTCGCCGCCTTCGTCCTGCCCGGCCGCGAGGTGAAACTCGAGCCGGACGACC
>CAZTMF010000543.1:0-2607 GCA_964614675.1 uncultured Caulobacteraceae bacterium
TCGACCGCTATTTCGTGCGCACCATGGGCGCCAACGAGGGCTCGGCCAAGATCGTGCGCTCGGTGGTGAACCTCGGCCGCGACCTCTACCTCGAGGTGGTCGCCGAGGGTGTCGAGAACACCGCCATGGCCCGCCACCTGATGGAGATCGGTTGCCACTACGGCCAGGGATTCGGCTACGCCGCCGCCCTGCCGGCGCAGGAGGCCGAGGTCTATCTCAATGAAAGCTACGTCGACGGGACTGCGCCACTGAAGAAGGCGCGGGCCTAGGCCGCCACGCCAAAGGACGGCGCCGAAGCGCCGCCCCGCCGTTATCTTCTATCCCGGTGATTGTCCGCGCATCGGGCCCACGGGACCGCCATGGCCCATCCTGCCCATGCCCCGCATACCGCCCATACCGCCCATACCGCCCATCATGTCTCTCTCGTTCATGATCAGGGCGTCGAAGGTCTTCTGCTGCCGAGCATCGAGCGCGGCGTAGAAGCGCTTGATCGCCTCGGCCCGCTGGGCGAAGCGGGCCTGACGCTCAGCCATGCGCTCCTGCATGCGGTCGAGCCTCTGAGGCGTGGTCAGCTCCGCCTTGTCGCCGTCTTCGCGGCGCATGCCCGGACCGCGCTGGCCTTCCGGCCGACCCGAGGAGGCAATGAAGGCCTGCCAGGCGCCTTCCTGGTCGGCCCTGAGGCCGAGGGCGTCATGCAGCACCTGCTGGCGATGCTGGCGACGCTCGTCGAAGCGCGCGCGCATCTGGGCAGCGTCCCATTGGCGCTGGTCGGCGGCCGCGGCAGGCGGGGCCGGCGGCGCGCCCTGGGCGTTGGCCGCCGAGGAGGCGGAGAGCGTCAGGCCGCCCGCGAGGGCGACTGCTGACACGAGGCGGGTGATGTTCGTCACTTTGTTCGTTCCTCTTGGAAAGCGCATGGACCGCCCCGCCCGCGCCGGATAGCCCCCCGAGTGACGGGGAAGCTATGCCATGGGGCTTCCAAGGGAATGTCAGACACGCAACGCTGAGGCTCACATTGAGGCGCGTCAATCCAGCCTGGTCGCGACTGGGGCCTACTCCTTGGCCCGCTCCGAATAAGAGCCGTCGGCGGTCATCACGACGATCTTGGTTCCGGCGGTCAGATAGGTCGGCACCATGGTGCGCACACCGTTGGAGAGGGTGGCGGGCTTGTAGGAGCCGGACGCGGTCTGGCCCTTCACCGTCGGTTCGGTTTCGGTGATTTCCAGGGTCACGCGCTGGGGCAGCTCGATGGAGAGCGCCACGCCTTCGTGCATCAGCAGGATCACGCGCATGCCGTCCTGCAGATAGACCGCCGCATCGCCGACCACCGCCTCCGAAACGGCGACCTGATCGTAGTTCTCCGGGTTCATGAAGTGGAACCCGTCGGCGTCCTGGTAGAGGAAGTCGTAGTCCCGCTCGTCCACGAAGGCGCGCTCCACCTGTTCGGTAGTGCGGTAGCGCTCCGACACCTTCACCCCGTCCGAGATACGGCGCATGTCGAGCTGGGTGACGGGCGTGCCTTTGCCGGGGTGGATGTTGTCGGCGTTCAGGACGACGTACAGCTTGCCCTCCATGTCGACGACATTGCCCTTGCGCAGGGTGCTGGCCTGGACTTTCACCTGTGTTCGCCCTCGATAATGGCGGCGGCCGAGGCCGCCCGTGTGATTCCGCTGAAGCTGGGTTGGGGCGCACCTATACGATCGGAGCCAAGATCGCCAGCCCCGGCCCACGCGGCCTAACGTCTGAAGTCATCCGTGAAGAGCCCTGATCTCCCGCCCTGGTGGCGTCCCGACATCCACGCCGACCGCCGCCCGTTCCTGATGGCGCGGGCTCGGATCGTGCGCGCCATACGCCGCTGGTTCGAGGACCGGGACTTCCTCGAGGTCGAGGCGGCGGCGCTACAGGTCTCGCCCGGCAACGAGGCGCATCTGCACGCCTTCTCCACTGAGCTCGTGGGCCCGAACGGCCGGACGCGGCGGCTCTATCTGCACACCTCGCCCGAGTTCGCCTGCAAGAAGCTGCTGGCGGCGGGCGAGCGGAAGATCTTCGACATGGCCCGTGTGTGGCGCAACCGCGAGCGCGGGCCCTTGCACCACCCGGAGTTCACCCTCCTGGAATGGTACCGCGCCGAAGCGCCCTACGAGACCCTGATGGAGGACTGTGCGGCCCTGCTTGCCCTTGCGGCGGAAACCGGCGGCGCCGCGACCTTCTCGTTCCGAGGCAGAACCTGCGACCCCTTCGCTGCGCCCGAGCGGATCACCCTGGCCGAGGCGTTCGAACGCTTCACCGGGATCGATCTCCTGGCCAGCGTGGACGCGGGCGGCGGGACCGACCGGGACGCTCTGGCCGGCGCGGCCGCCGGCGCCAGCATCCGTGTGGCGGCCGACGACACCTGGGCCGACGTGTTCAGCCGCGTCCTGGTGGAGAAGATCGAGCCGAACCTCGGCGTCGGCCGCCCGGCGATTCTCTGCGAATATCCGATCGCCGAGGCGGCGCTGGCGCGGCCCAAGGCTTCCGATCCCCGCGTGGCCGAGCGCTTCGAGCTCTATGCCTGCGGGGTCGAGCTGGCCAACGCCTTCGGCGAGCTCACCGATCCTGCCGAACAGCGCC
>CAZTMF010000544.1:0-2603 GCA_964614675.1 uncultured Caulobacteraceae bacterium
TCGGGCGGCTACACCTATCCTCAGATCTTCGTGGGCGATCGCCACATCGGCGGCTGCGACGACATGATGGCGCTCGAGCGCCGCGGCGAACTGGATCCGCTTCTGACCGCATGACCACGCTCAAGGCCGCTCTCGTCCAGCTCCGCACTCCGGCATCCCAGGCCGCCGCCCTCGCCCAGGCCGAGCCTCTGGTGCGCGAGGCCGCCCGCGCGGGCGCCCAGCTGATCGCCACGCCCGAAGGGACCAACATCCTGCAGCGGGACCGCAAATTGCTGTTCGAGGCGGTGCGGCCGCTCGAGGAGGACGAATGCGTCCTGGGCCTCAGGCGGCTGGCCAGGGAGCTGGGCGTCTGGATCCTGATCGGCTCGGCCCTGGTCAAGCGCGAGGACGGCCAGCTCGCCAACCGCTCGACGCTCATCGGCGCGGACGGCGAGGTCAAGGCGACCTACGACAAGATCCACATGTTCGACGTCGATCTGCCCACCGGCGAGCGGCACCGCGAGTCGTCGCTCTATACCCCTGGCGAGCAGGCCACGGTCGCCGAGACGCCGTGGGGGAAGATCGGCCTAAGCGTCTGTTACGACGTGCGTTTCCCGCACCTCTATCGCGCCATGGCCAAGGCGGGCGCCGAGATCATCACCGTGCCGGCCGCCTTCACCCGGCCCACCGGCGAGGCGCACTGGGAGATCCTGCTGCGCGCCCGCGCCATCGAGACCGCCGCCTATGTGCTGGCGCCGGCCCAGGGCGGCTTCCACGAGGACGGCCGGGGCACCTGGGGCCGCTCGACCATCGTCGGGCCCTGGGGCGATATCCTGGCCAAGGCCGATGACGACGAGCCGGGAGTGATCATGGCCGAGCTGGATCTGGGCGCCGTGGCCAAGGCCCGCGCGGCCATTCCGGCTCTCGCCAACGACCGGGTCTTCGCGGCGCCCGAGAGCGCGTCATGATCAAGTACGCCCTGGTCTGCGAACACGAGCATCCGTTCGAAGGCTGGTTCTCCAGGAGCGCGGACTTCGACGACCAGCAGTCGCGCGGCCTGCTGGAATGCCCTTTCTGCGCCACCAAGTCGGTGCGCAAGGCGATCATGGCCCCCGCGGTCCGGGGAACGAAGGCCCAGGCGAAGCCCGAACAGGCGCCCGAGATGCGCCAGATGATGATGCAGGCGATGGGCGAGGTGCGCCGGCACGTCGAGGAGAATTTCGACTATGTCGGCGACGGGTTCGCCGACGAAGCTCGCGCGATCCATGAAGGCCGCTCGGAGGAGCGGGGCATCTATGGCGAGGCTTCGCCCAAGCAGGTCCGCGACCTGGTCCAGGACGGCGTGCAGGTCGCTCCCCTGCCCCCAAAGCCGCCGGAGAAGCGCGAGCTTAACTAGACGCCAGGTTTGGCTAGGATGGTCGTCGGGGGGATCCATGACCGATCCGAAACCTGACGACGCGGCCACGGCAGCGGCGATTGGACTCGTCGCCTATATCGCAGCTGACCTCGCTCACCACCTGCTGGGCCACGCGGCCGGCTGTGTGGCTCTGGGCGGCGCGATCCTGTCGCTGACTTCGATCCATGTCGGCTGCACGGTGACGGGAGCGGCGGTCGATCTGGCCGGCCCGGCCGCCAATCTGGTCGTAGGCGGCGGGGCGTGGCTGACCGCCTTGGCGCTCCAGGGGCCCCGCGTCCGCCTGTTCCTGCTGCTGTGCGCCGGCTTCAATCTATTGTGGTTCGAGGGGCAGCTGATCTTCAGCGCGGCGACGCGCCAGGATGATTGGGACCAACTGATCGGCGCGCTGAACCTTCAAGACCCTTGGCGCTGGGGCCTCGTCGCCCTGGGCGCCATGGCCTACGTCGTGACCATCCGCGCGCTCGGGCGCGCCCTCAGGAGCTACGCCTCGCCCGAACCTGGCCGGCTGCGACGGTTGATGGCCCTGGCCTATGCGGCAGGCGGCGTGACCGCCGTTGCGACCGGCCTCCGCGATCCTGGCGGTCTGCATGCTCTCGTGCACCAGGCTGCGCCCCAGGCGCTGGTGCTCCCGATCGGCCTGCTGTTTGTAAGAGCCGAGGCCGTGGCGCCGGCCGCCGGCCGGATCCGTTTCAGCCCCGGCCTGGTGGTCCTTGCGCTGGCCCTGCTTGCAGTCTCGGTGATCTGGCTGGGACCCGGGACGATCTGAGCCGCGCCCTCAGTCCCGGGTGACGGTCATCAGGTAATTGACATTCGCGTCGCCCGACTGGGACCAGCGTCCCGTCAGGGGGCTGAAGCTGACGCCGAACGGCCCTTCGACCGCGACGTGCTCGCCATCCAGCCAGCCGCGAAGCTCGTCCGGCTTGATGAACCTGTTCCAGTCGTGGGTGCCCACCGGCAGCCAGCGCAGCACGTGCTCGGCTCCGATCACCGCCAGGGCCATGGCCTTGGCCGTGCGGTTCAGGGTGGCGACGATCATCAGCCCGCCGGGCGCCACGAGCCGCGCGCAGTCCTTCAGGAACTGGCCGGGATCGGCCACGTGCTCGATCACCTCCATGTTGAGGATGACGTCGAAGGGCGCGCTGTCTTCCTGGGCCAGCGTCTCAATGGTCGAGCAGAGGTAATTGATCGCAAGGCCGTTTTCGGCCGC
>CAZTMF010000545.1:0-2591 GCA_964614675.1 uncultured Caulobacteraceae bacterium
GGCGCTGATCGCCAGCGGGGTCTTCTGCAGCTGGGTCGCGCGGAACTGGGCGGTGACCACCACTTCGCCGACCGCGGTCTCGGATGCGGCGGACGAGGCGGGCGCATCGGCCGCCAGGGCGGAACCGCCCGCGCCGGCCATGAGGGCGAGCGCGCCCCCCGCGAACAGCATCCTCAACAAGACGGATTTCGTCGGTCGTGAGCGCATGAGCGTATCTCCCCTGGGCGTCGCCTTTGTGTCGGGGGAGGGCCCGTTGGTACGCCGGACCTCACGCCCGCACTGTACTGATCGCCGAAAACTATGCGGCGCGAGCGTCGAGGCGCGCGCCTTGTTCTGATCGATCCGGAACGAGGGGTGATCGGGCTCGCCTGGGCGTCGGGCGAAAGGGCCCGCAACTCAGCCGAACACCTCCCCAGCGCGCCAAATCGATAGAAAGCTAATTACAAGAGCTCTAGCTTGTCAAATGCCGTCAGGCCCCTCGGAGCGGCCTAGCCCTGGCTGCGGTCGATCCGCTCCAGGATGCGGTTGAACACCGACAGGCAGACCTCGAGATCCTCGTCGGAAATGTCAGCCAGGAGGTCATCGCGGAACGGCCCGCTCAGGGCGGCGATCTGAGCCAGGGCCTCCTCGGCCGCCGGCGACAGCCGGATGGTCTTGGCGCGGCGGTCGACTTCGGCGTTCAGGCGCTCGACCAGCCCTTCCTGCTCCAGCTTGTGCAGCATGGTGACGAGGGTGGGTCCTTCGACCCCGATCCGCTCGGCGAGCTCCCTCTGGGTCGCGCCTTCTTCCGAGACCGAGATCCAGAACAGCGCGTCCCAGCGGGCCTGGCTCTGCCCGATCCGGCGCAGGACCTCGTTGAGCCGGGTGCGGTAGCGGCGGGCGATCAGGTTCAGACGGCCGGTGAAGTGGAAGTTCAGCGCCGCCCGCGAGCCGGGCGCATGGAAGCGGTGGCTTTCCTGGAAGAGCTCGGCGGCCTCGATAGTGGTGGGCATGTGCCTCTGACGGCCGCGGCGCGAGGCGGTCTTAGGGGCGGCTGGATCGTGCGGCGTGTCCTTGGCCATGGCTCAGGCCACCCGGTCCGGCGGCGGGAGGCCGTCGAAGAAGGCGTCAAGGTTGTCGGCGACCTTCATGCCCATGGCGGTGCGGCTCTGTTCGGTAGCGCTGCCGAGGTGGGGCAGAAGCACGACATTCTCGAGATCCAGGAGACCGGGCGTGACCTTGGGTTCGGCTTCATAGACGTCCAGGCCCGCCCCCGCGATGCGGCGCGTTTTCAGGGCGGCGGTCAAGGCGGCCTCGTCCACCACCGGCCCGCGGGCGGTGTTGATCAGGAAGGCCGTGGATTTCATCAGCCCCAGCCGGCGCTCGTCGATCAGGTGGAAGGTCTCCGGCCCGCCCGGGCAGTGCAGCGAGACGAAATCGGCCTCGGCGACGAGGGTGTCGACCTCGGGGTGATAGACCGCGCCCGTCTCGGCCTCGACCTCGGGGGAAGCCCGGCGGCGGGAGTTGTAGAGGATGCGCATGCCGAGGCCCCTGTGGGCGGTGCGCGCCGCCTGCTGGGCGATGCGGCCGAAGCCGATCAGGCCGAGCGTGGCGCCCGTGACCTGGGTTCCGACGTTGTGGGTCGGCCGCCAGCCGGTCCAGGCGCCCGAGCGCAGCTCGCGCTCGCCCTCGCCCGCCCGCCGGGCGACCATCAGCATGAGCAGGATCGCGAGCTCGGCGGTGGCGTCGGTGAGCACGCCGGGCGTGTTGGTGACCACGAGGCCCAGCTCCGCGGCGGCCTTCAGGTCAATGTGATTCACACCGACGCCGTAGTTGCCGATGATCCGCGCCGGGCCGCCGCGCGCGTGCGCCAGGACGTCGGCGTCGATCGCGTCCGAGACGGTGGGACAGAAGGCGTCATGGTCCCTGAGCGCTCCGCCGAGCTCATCGGCGTTCATCGGCTGGTCGCCGGTGTTGAAGCTCGCCTCGTAACGCTCGGCCAGCCGCCGTTCGACGGCCTCGGGCCAGCGACGGGTCAGCAGGATCTTCGGACGGGCCATGGATTGTCCTTGCAACAGCAGGGACGCTGATAACGCGGGCCTCGGTCATCGGCAAAGTCTCCCCCGCGCGCTCCGATTGCCAGGGCCGGCCTCAGCCCTTATGCCGGGCGCCGTTCCAACCAGCTTCAGGCAAGCACGCGATGATCATCGACTGTCACGGGCACTACACCACCGCGCCGGGCCCGCTGCAGGATTTCCGGGAGCATCAGGTCAATGCGCTGGAGGATCCCGCGCTGCTGGCCTCGCTGACCCGGCCCAACATCTCCGACGACCAGATCCGCGACAGCCTGGAAGGCGCCCAGCTGAAGCTCCAGCGCGAGCGCGGCTCGGACCTGACCATCTTTTCCCCGCGCGCCTCGGCCATGGGGCACCACATCGGCGACGAGCGGACCAGCCTGGAGTGGTCGCAGATCTGCAACGACCTGATCGCCCGGGTGGTCGAGCTCTATCCGGAGAACTTCATCGGCGTCTGCCAGCTGCCGCAGTCGCCCGGCGTCCCGCCCGCCCACAGCGCCCGGGAGCTGGAGCGCTGCGTCGGCATGGGCTTCATCG
>CAZTMF010000546.1:0-2567 GCA_964614675.1 uncultured Caulobacteraceae bacterium
CCGGCGCCTTCTACGGCTTCGAGGTGGTGATCGGCGCCTACAGCGTCGCCAACGTCGCGCCGGTGATGGCGGCGGCGATCTCGGCCTCGCTGGTCACCCAGGCGATCGGCGGCTCGCTCTATCACATCGACGCCGAGACCTCGGCGGTGATCACCAACCTCGACTATGTGCTGTTCACCACCCTGGGGGTGATCTGCGCGGCCCTGGCGGTGGTCCTGATGCGCGGCGTCTCGATGTTCGAGCGGCTGTTCAAGAACCGTTTCATCCCAACGCCGCTTCGCCCGGCCCTGGGCGGCCTCTTGCTCGGCGGCCTCGCCCTGTTCACGCCCCAGGTGCTGTCTGCCGGACACGGCGCCCTGCAGTACGACATCTCCACAGCCCAGGACCTGGGATTCATCCTGGCGGTGCTGGCCCTGAAGATGCTGGCCTCGGCGGTGTCCTTGGGCTCGGGCTTCCGCGGGGGCCTGTTCTTCGCCTCCCTGCTGCTGGGCGCCCTGACCGGACTGGCGTTCGGCCAGTTGGTGGAGCTGTCCGGGGCCATCCGGCTGGACATGACCTCGACAGCCCTGGTCGGCATGGGCGCCTTCGCGGTGGCGACCGTGGGCGGACCCCTGACCGTGTCGTTCCTCGTCCTGGAGACCACCGGCGACTACACCCTGGCCGCCGCCGTGCTGGCCGCCTCGATCGTCTCGGGTCTGATCGTGCGCGAGACCTTCGGCTACTCGTTTTCGACCTTCCGGCTGCACCTGCGCGGCGAGTCGATCCGCAGCGCCCACGACGTCGGCTGGATCCGCTCTCTGACCGCGGGCCGCCTGATGCGGCGCGATCCCCCGACCCTGCCAGAGACGGCCGCGATCAAGGAGCTGCGCCACCGCTATCCCCTGGGCGCGGCCGAGCGCATCGTCCTGCTCGACGAGAAGGAACGCTACGCCGGCATGGTGGCCCTGGCCGAGGCCCATGCGCCAGGGGCCGACGAGGAGGCGCCGGCCTCGAGCCTCGCCAGGTTCCGGGACTGCGTCTTGCTGCCGGCCATGAACGTCAAGGAGGCCATGGCCATCTTCGACCGGGTCGAGGCCGAGACCCTGGCGGTGGTCGACGGCGCCGAGACGCGGCTGGTGGTCGGTCTCCTGAACGAGACCTTCGCCATCCGCCGCTACGCCGAGGA
Source organism: uncultured Caulobacteraceae bacterium (assembly GCA_964614675.1). Lineage (GTDB taxonomy): Bacteria > Pseudomonadota > Alphaproteobacteria > Caulobacterales > Caulobacteraceae > JANWHQ01. The sequence continues at coordinate 1,166 of CAZTMF010000546.1, forward strand.
GCTCGACAAGTCGCGGCGGGAGCTGATCGGGGAGCCTCGGACATAGCTTCCCTCCCCCTCGGGGGGAGAGATCGAGGGAGGGGGTCCAAAGACCCTGTCCGCCTCGAAAGCCGATCCGCCGTACGAAGCTGAAAGCTCAGCACGGACCCCCACCCCCGACCCCTCCCCCCGAAGGGAGAGGGGAGCAGAAGGTTTCCGGTCCCTCAGGCCTGCCGGCGCTGCGGCTCGTTCTCGGTCGGGAAGCGCCAGGGTTGGCCCGAGCCCTGGGCCGCTTTCAGCTGGTGGCCGGCGAAGCTCCAGTCGGGCAGGGCGTCGAACCAGGCTTCCAGGAACCCCTTCCGGTCGTTCCTGTAGTCGACGTAGTAGGCGTGCTCCCAGAGGTCGCAGACCATCACCGGGACCACGCCCTGGCGCTCCAGGGTGTCTTCGCCGTCGTGGGTGGAGATGATCTTCAGCGCCCCACCCTCGGCGATCAGCCAAACCCAGCCCGAGCCGAAGTGGCCCGCGCCTTCCTCGACGAACTTGGCCTTCAGCTGGCCCAGCCCGCCGAACCCCTCGGCGATGGCCTTTTCGACGTCGCCGTCCGGCGTCGAGCCGCCCGGCGTCATGCAATTCCAGAAGAAGGCGTGATTCCAGGCCTGTGCGGCGTTGTTGAACAGCTTGGTCTTGCCGGCCGCCTTGGCCTGGACGACCAGCTCCTCGAGGCTCCCGGGCGTCAGGCCATCGGTCTCGACCAGTTCGTTGGTCGTCTTGATGTAGGTCGCGTGGTGCTTGTCGTGGTGCAGGCGCAGCGTCTCGGCGGACATGGCCGGCTGCAGGGCGTCATAGGCGTATGGAAGATCGGGAAGCTTGAACACGGCGAACTCCAAAGGCTGGGAATGATCCCCCTTTGGTCAATGGCGCCGCGGGCTCCTGGGTTCCAGGAAGGCCAGGATCAGAGGGAGGATGGCCTTGGGGTTCTTCACGGCGAAGACGCCGGCCGCCAGGGCCGCGCCGGCCGCCATCACGGGGCGCTCGCGCACGAGCGTCTTCAGCCGCTCGACCATGGGCGCCTCCTTGGGCTTGGCGCCGGCCTTGAGCGCCAGAACCACGGCCACAATCACGAAGATCAGGGCGATGGCGCCGGCGACCACGGCGGCCGAAGCCGCCGCGCTCAGATCGGCCTGGTCGCGCATCAGGGCGTAGAGCGCCCATGCGAGCGACACCATGAGCACGCCGCCCGCCGCGAGGGCGGCGCCGCCGGCGGCGAAGATCAGCAGCAGCTTGCGGATCAACGCGAACGGCCGCCGGCGAGGATCAGGCCGACGAGCACGCCGACGCCGAGGGCGGCGAAGGTGGTGGTCAGGGGCTGCTTCTGCACCCGGTCGACCAGGTAGCGCTCGGCCACGGCCCAGCGGTCGCC
>CAZTMF010000547.1:0-2565 GCA_964614675.1 uncultured Caulobacteraceae bacterium
CTCAACGCCCGCGCCAGCGAGGACTGGGGCGAGATGAGCATCAGGAAGTGAGGCTTTGACACGTGATCGCCCTGCTGTTCGCGACCTCTCTGGCGAGCTTGAGCCCGGAACAGCGGGTCGACTTCGCCTGCCTCCGCGTTGGCGCAACCGTGGACGCAGGTCCCTGGCGGGGCTTTCGTCCGGGGCGATCGGTGCAGGAGTCGCTTCGGAGGCTGAAGCGGACGGACAGCAGACGTGACTGGCTGGCCGAAGCCACGCCCTTGCCCGCTGCGACGACCTACGGCGAGTTCATGGAGTGGGTCAGCGTCTGCCAATCGGGATCGCGGTCTCGATCCAGGAGTGGCGGCCGTTCCTGAGCCTCCTTCAGCTCGAAGGCGAGGCCCCGCCGCTCAGCCTTCCCACCCGAACCGCCGGTCCAGCTTGGTGAGCTGGCTGGTGAAGCCCTGCAGGGACATTCTCGTCCACAACGGGTCGAGGTGCGGATGGATCGTGACCATCATGCGGGCCTCGTCGCCCGCCGCGCTGAAATCGACCTCGATGATGGTCTCATAGGGCTCCGAGCCCGGGACGAAGTCGATCACGTGCACCAGCGTCAGCCGGTCCTGCGGCCGGAACTCGCCGTAGGTCCCGTGCGTGCCGTGGGAGACGGGTTGGCCCATGTTCTTCATGGCGGCGATCGCCTCGGGCGCGTCGGCGATCATGTCGTAGTCCAGGGCGCCGCCGGCGCGGGCCTCCAGCTTGTGGACCTCCACCCGGAAGCCCTCCGGCCCCCACCACGACTCGAAGCCGTCCTTGGTGGTCCAGAGCGCCCACAGCTCCTCCACGCTCGCCCGGTAGGTGCGTTCAACGACCACCGCCGCCTGGGGCGCCGCCGTATGGGTGTCGCTCATCAGCCTTGCTCCTTCTTGGAATTGCCAGCGTCCTTGCGCCGAGCCTCGAGCGCCGCGCCGAAGCGGTCGAGCCGGGTCTCCCAGAGCCGCCGGTAGTCGGCGAGCCAGGCCTCCAGTTCGCGAAACCGGTCCGGCTGCAGGGCGTAGAGGCGCCGTTGTCCGTCCGGCCGAACCGAGACGAACCCGGACTCGTGCAGGATGCGCAGATGGCGCGAGACGCCGGACTGGTGGATTCCCGCTTGCCGGACGATGTCGCCCACCGGCTGCTCGCCCGCGCGCAACGCCGCCAGGATCCGGCGGCGGGTCGGGTCGGCCAGCGTCTCAAAGGCGTCTATATGCATAATCATGCATATTTACTGATGTGCATATTTCAGGTCAAGCCTTATGGCCTGCTCCGTTCCGAATGGGCGCCTAGCGGCGGTTCAGCGCCTCGTCCAGCACCGAGCGGTCGATCAGCTTGGAAAGCTCCGCGCGGGTGCGGGCCGGCCGGTTGGACTGGGGCGCCAACCAGGCTTCCTCGGCCTCCATCACGTCGAGCAGGTCGCCCGGGAGCGCGGCGGGATAGCCCTCGTGCTCCCAGACCTGGGCGATCAGGGTCGGGTCGTAGCCGGTGGACTTGCCCAACCTCGCCCACGCCGGCTTGGGGTCGCGGCGCATGGCGGCCGATTCCTGCGCGATCCGGCGCACCAGGGCCACGATCCGGCGGCGCGACGCCGGGTCGGCGAGGCGCCCGGCCGTGGTGTTGAGGTTGAACAGCTCGCGATAGACCCTGCGGTCCTGGAACTGGATGGCGTCGCCGCCGATGGCCGCCTTGGCCCGTTCGATCTCCGGCTCCCAGATGGTCACGGCGTCGACTTTTCCGCCCTTGAGCGCCGGCGCCATGTCCGACAGCGGCAGGATGGGGACGATGGTTACGTCCGCCTCGCTGAGCCCCGCCGTCGCCAGCATCCGGTGCAGGTAGTAGGCCGAGGAGGTCGAGGGGAAGGTGGCGATCCGCTTGCCCTTCAGGTCGGCCAGGGACGCGATCCCCGCCGAGCGGCGGGCGACGATCCGGTACCAGCCTTCCGAGACGGTAAGGATGATCCTGAGGTCGGGATGATCCACCGAGACCCTGAGCGCCTGGGTCTCGGCGTTGGTGGCGACATCGGCGCCGCCGGGTTTGAAGAGATCGGGGACGCCGCCGTTGCGGACGGTCTCGCCGCGCTGGTCCGCGGCGAGCAGGACCGGGGCCAGCTCGAGCGTCGAGGTGTTGCCGTAGATCGCCAGCGGCGCCTCCCCCGCCGCCACGGGCCCCGACAGGATCAGGGGCGCCAGAAGTGCGGCGAGCCAGAGCCGCCGGGCCGTGCTCAAGGCGTGGCCGACTTGCCGCCGTAGGCATCGGCGGCCGCGTCCATGTCGCGGACCGGGTTCCCCGGTCCCGAGGAGCGGCTCTTGATGAACTCGTTCAGGACGTTGCGCTTGTAGATCAGCCATTGGCCGCTGGCCCTGGTGAACTCGTCCTCATAGATGCCGTAGGTGCCCATCTTCATGGTGTCGCCGGGGCCGTGGTTGGCCATCTCCAGCCAGAGGGTGCGGCCCCAGGCGTGGTCGCCCTTCACCCGGATCACCGACTGCAGGATCACGTGGCGCAGCTTGGCCGGCTTGCCGTCCTCGGTGTGATAGAACCGGCCGATGC
>CAZTMF010000548.1:0-2563 GCA_964614675.1 uncultured Caulobacteraceae bacterium
AGGTCTCGCCCGGCGCCAGGTCCCAGTACTGGTGCTGGAGCACGATCTTCATCTCGTCCGGGTACTGGGCGAGCAGCTCCGGCGGACCCGACACGCCCGGCGCCCGCGTCTTGAAGGTGATGTAGAAGTGGTGATCGCCGGGAATGCCCTGCGGCGACGCCGCGCGCTTCAAGGCCATTTTCACGACGCCCCTGAGCGCGTCCTGCGCCATGGCCTCGTATTGCATCAAATCCGGGGGCGAAGACGGCGTGGACATGACCAAAACTGCTGACTCTGACGGGTTGAAGCCTACTCCGTGGCTCGGGCGGCGCAAGACGGCGACGGTGTTGCCGGGCACATTGAGCTCGCGGGGAGTTGGCGGGTCCATGAGGGAAGGTGGAGGGGTTCTGTTGCCAGGCCCCCTCCGAGCCCCGCCTAGACCGGCTAAGGCCTAGGGCTTTAGGTCGATCATGACCTCACGCATTACGCGGCGAGGGCATAACCTTCAGCGAAGTTATCGTTCGCATCTAGAAAAAGCCCGATAACGGTGAGCCGAGCCGAGAGAAAGCCACGCCTTTACACGCCTGTCGAAACTGATCGGCCCCGTGCCGCCGCCGGCGATAACCCGGTGGGAAAGGGAGTGGTGGAGCCGCCGGGAATCGCACCCGGGTCCAGATCGCTTATTTCGCGCGCGTTTATCTCCATAGTCGGGACGAGCCCGACATCCCCAATATAGGCGCGAAGGGTTGACGATTGAAGAGCGCGTCTGCGTGGAGGGCTTGGGATCAGCCGCTTGGGGGCTTGTAGCCCCCCTGCATCCTGTTGGTGCTGTTCAGCATCTCTTGGCCGGAGTTGGTGATCGCGTCCCATTCCTTCTGCTTCTTGCAGACCTGGATGCCGCCGAGGTGCGAACCGGTGATCGCGTCGTCGTGGCAGACGATCTTGTCGCCCGGGTCCTTGATCTTCTTGACCTTGGCCGGGGCCGGCGCGGAACTGGCGGGGGGCGTGTCCGCGGGTGAGGAGCCGGCGAGCGGCGCAGCGTCCGATGACGAGGCCAAGGCTGCGGCCATAAGCCCGATTATGGAACCGATCATGAGGTCGCCCATCGAGGTTCGAGACACCAGGACTATGTGCCCGCCTCCGAGGCGGCACAATGACCGTACGTCCCACGCGGGCCTGGTCGCTTCAGGCTTCTCCGGCGCCGCGGGTGATCGAGAGAACGCCTGTCCTGGACAGCTCCACCAGCCCCAGCGGCCGCATCAGGTCCAGGAACTTGTCGATCTTGGAGGAGGCGCCGGTCACTTCGAACACGAAGCTCTCGTGGGTGGTGTCGATCACCCGTGCGCGGAAGATGTCGGCCACGCGCAATGCCTCGACGCGCTCGGGGCCCGTGCCGCGCACCTTGATCAGGGCGAGCTCGCGCTCGACCCCGGCCGGGTCGCGGCTGACGTCGTGCACCTCGCGCACTGAGACCATGCGCTCGAGCTGGGCGCGGATCTGGTCGAGGATCAGGGCGGTGCCGGAGGTCACGATGGTGATGCGCGAGACGTGCCGCTGCACATCGGTCTCGGCGACCGTCAGGCTCTCGATGTTGTAGCCGCGGGCGGCGAACAGGCCGACGACGCGCGCCAGCACCCCCGGCTCGTTGTCGACGAGCACGGCGAAGGTGCGCTTCTCGGTGGGCTGATCGATGCGTGGCGGCATGGCCGGGCTCTAGACCATGATCCGGCCTTCGTCGTCGATGACCTTGTCCAGGTCCACCGCCGCGTCGCCCAGGATCATCTCGTTGTGCGCCTTGCCCGAGGGGATCATCGGGAAGCAGTTCTCGTCCTTGGTCACCCGGCAGTCGAACAGCACCGGTTTCCTGGAGTCGATCATCTCCAGGATCTTGGCGTCGAGCTCGTCGGGCTTGTCGGCCCTGAGCCCCAGGGCGCCATAGGCCTCGGCCAGCTTCACGAAGTCGGGCAGGCTCTCGGAATAGGAGTGGCTGTAGCGCTCGCCGTGCAGCAGCTGCTGCCACTGGCGCACCATGCCCATCCACTCGTTGTTCAGGATGAAGATCTTGATCGGCAGGTTATACTGCACGGCCGTCGAGATCTCCTGCATGGTCATCTGCACCGAGGCTTCGCCGGCGATGTCGATGATCAGGCTCCTTGGATGGGCCATCTGCACGCCCACGGCGGCGGGCAGACCATAGCCCATGGTCCCCAGGCCGCCGGAGGTCATCCAGCGGTTGGGCTCTTCGAAATGGAAGAACTGCGCCGCCCACATCTGGTGCTGGCCCACTTCGGTGGTGATGTAGACATCGCGTCCGCGGGTCAGGGCGTAGAGCCGCTCGATGGCGTATTGCGGCTTGATCGCCTTGTCGTCGGCCACATAGGCGAAACCCTTGCGGCCCCGCCAGGCGTCGATCTCGGCCCACCAGTCCTTCAGATCGAGCGGCTTCAGGCGCCGGCTCTTCCAAGCCTCGCGCATGGCTTCGATGACCTTGCCCACGTCGCCGACGATGCCGATGTCGACCAGGATGTTCTTGTTGATCGAAGACGGATCGATATCGACGTGGATCTGCTTGGAGCCCGGCGAG
>CAZTMF010000549.1:0-2553 GCA_964614675.1 uncultured Caulobacteraceae bacterium
GGTTATTATGGCGGTGGGTCCTATGGAGGCTATTACCCGGCGGTCGTGGTCCCCGGCTACGACAGCTATGGCTATGACTCTGGCTATTACTGCGACCCGTACGATCCGTATTCCGGCTGCAGCTACGACTGGTAGGCGCCGTTGATGGCGAGGGCGGCCGGGCTCGCGCTCAGGCGCAGCGGCGGGCCGCCTCCGCTTCGAGCGCGTCCGCCGCGTCGGCGAGGTCGAAGGCGTTCAGCCCCGCAAGATGGGGTGGGCAGCGCCCCGCCGGTTCGCGCCCCGCCCAGTCGCCCAGCGCCGCCATGTGTCGCCGCAGCACCTCGGCGTTGGCGCGGAGCAATCCGGCAGCCACGCTCTGCGGCAGGGACGACGCGCGATTCAGGGCGTGTTCGACGAAGGCCCCCAGCCTCTCCCGATTGATGGTGTCCGCGTCCGTCGCCATGCGGACATGATGACAAAGCGTGCTGGAGGATCAAGCACAAAACGTGCTTATTCCACCACTTCCTGGGCAAATCGCGTGCGCGTCAGCGAGCCTGGCCGGTGAAGACCCGGTAGCCCTTCTCCTCGGCCAGGGCGAGCATCTCCCGGTCGCCGGAGGTGTCGCCATAGGCCGCCGCCAGCCGCACGCCTTCGCCATAGGCCGCCTGCAGCCGCAGAACCTTCTCGGGCCCCCGGCAATTCCTGCCGTCGAAGGCGCCCGTGACCCGGTCGCTGGCATCGAAGCTCAGGCGTGTGCCGATCAGCTGATCGGCGCCGAGCAGGCGCGCGAAGGGCGCGACGACCTCCTCGGGCGAGGCGGTGACGATCACCAGCTCGGCTCCCGCCTCTTTCCATTGGCGCCAGCGCTGTTCCGCATCAGGACGAATCAGCCGGCGCCCGAGCGGGGAAGCGGAAAAAGCGTCGCAGGCCGCTTCCAGCTCAGCTCGTTTCAGTCCGTGGAGGAATACGCGGGCCGCCGCGGCCTTCAGCCTCCCGCGGTCGTGGTCGACCAGATAGGCAAGGGCCGCCGGCAACAACCGGGCGAGGCCGATAGCATAGGGCAGGGGCCCGCTTCGCCAGGCCAGGAAGGCCATGAAACTGTCGCGAAAACTGAGGGTTCCGTCGAAGTCGAACGCGACCAGCGGTCGCTGCCTCGCCCCCTGGCGCCCAATCTCGAGGCTTCCCATCTGAATCTGACCGTGGCGGAGGCGTGACCGTTGAACCAACCCAGGGGCACGCACTTTTTATCCGATGCGGCGCTGAAGCGCTTGTCGAGTGGCTGCGCATCGGTGAATGTCAAGGATTAGACAACTTGCGGCGCGTATCCTGCATCGGTTTCGCATGAGGCGCGCGACGCAGGTCGCCGGCGGCCCCTTCCGAGCCGTCGTGACGGAGTGACAGCGATATGACCAAGGCCGCGAGCGGCGATACCAAGAGCACTCTCTATTGCTCCTTCTGCGGCAAGAGCCAGCATGAGGTGCGCAAGCTCATCGCCGGCCCCACCGTCTTCATCTGCGACGAGTGCGTCGAGCTCTGCATGGATATCATCCGTGAAGAGCACAAGATCGCCTTCGTGAAGTCCAAGGACGGCGTGCCGACGCCGCGCGAGATCCGCGAGGTGCTGGACGACTATGTGATCGGTCAGGACCACGCCAAGAAGGTCCTCTCGGTCGCGGTGCACAACCACTACAAGCGGCTCAATCACGCCTCGAAGAACAACGATATCGAGCTGGCCAAGTCCAACATCCTGATGGTCGGCCCCACCGGCTCGGGCAAGACCTACCTCGCCCAGACCCTGGCGCGGATCATCGATGTGCCCTTCACCATGGCCGACGCCACCACCCTCACCGAGGCGGGCTATGTCGGCGAGGACGTCGAGAACATCATCCTGAAGCTGCTGCAGGCGGCCGACTACAACGTCGAGCGGGCCCAGCGCGGCATCGTCTACATCGACGAGGTCGACAAGATCAGCCGCAAGTCGGACAACCCCTCCATCACCCGCGACGTGTCGGGCGAGGGCGTCCAGCAGGCGCTGCTCAAGATCATGGAAGGCACCGTCGCTTCCGTGCCTCCGCAGGGCGGCCGCAAGCATCCCCAGCAGGAATTCCTGCAGGTCGACACGACCAACATCCTGTTCATCTGCGGCGGCGCCTTCGCGGGCCTGGAGAAGATCATCTCCGCGCGCGGCCAGGGCGCCGGAATCGGCTTCGGCGCCAACGTCCGCGATCCGGACGAGCGCCGGGTGGGCGAGATCCTCTCCCAGGTCGAGCCTGACGATCTGCTGCGCTTCGGCCTGATCCCCGAGTTCATCGGCCGCCTGCCGGTGATCGCCACGCTCGAGGACCTCGACGAGGACGCCCTGGCCAAGATCCTGACCGAGCCGAAGAACGCCCTGGTCAAGCAGTACGCCCGCCTGTTCGACATGGAGAACGTGGGCCTCACGTTCACCGATGACGCTCTGCGCGCGGTCGCCCGCAAGGCCATCGCCCGCAAGACCGGCGCGCGGGGCCTGCGCTCGATCATGGAAGGCATCCTGCTCGACACCATGTTCGAGCTGCCGACCTATCAGGGCGT
>CAZTMF010000550.1:0-2534 GCA_964614675.1 uncultured Caulobacteraceae bacterium
CCAGCTCGGCCAGCTCCACGGTGGTGAAGCGCACCTGGTTGGCCAGGGTCTGGCGATGGATGAAGGTCGCATTGTGCGGCGCCTGGAACAGGGGCTCGGCCTGCTTGGCCGTGGCCTCGACGAAATAGCCCAGCACGGCGTTGTGGCGGATCCGGACCGGAACCCCGCTCTCGCCCTGCAGCCTCGTCTCCAGCGCCACGACGACCTTGCGGCTGTCGTCCCGGAGGGCGCGGGCCTGGTCGAGCTCGGGGCGGACTCCGTCGGCGGTGAAGCCGCCGTCGCGCGCGCTGGCGGGCAGGTCGGCGCCCAGCCCTTCGTCCAGGGCGCGGCGCAGGCCCTGCAGCTCCGGCTGGCGTGCGGGATCCAGCGCCTGGACCGAAAGAGCCAGCTCTTCCGCCAGGCCCGCCAGCCCGGCCCGGTCCGGATCCAGGAGGGCGGCGATCGCCTCGCCTGCCAGCAGCCCGTCGCGAAGAGCCCCGAGGTCGCGGGGGCCGCCGCGGCCCAGCGCCAGGCGCGACAGGGCGCGGGCCATGTCGGGCGAGCCCTTGAGAGTGCGGCGAAGATCTTCGCGGAGACCGCGCGCGTCCAGCAACTGCTCGATGGCGTCCAGGCGCACGGCGATGGCGGCGGGATCCAGCAGCGGGCGCGACAGCCGGGCGGCGAGCAGGCGCGCGCCGCCGGGCGTGACAGTGCGGTCGATGGCGGCGAGCAGCGAGCCCTCCCGTCCGCCCGACTGGCTCCTCTCGATTTCCAGGCTGGCCCGGGTCGCCGGATCGATGGCCATGACGTCGGACTCGCCCGCGCGGCGGGGCGGCGAGAGCGCCGGCATGCGGCCGGCCTGGGTGGTCTCCAGGTGCGCCGCGATCAGGCCGAGCGCCGAGATCTCCGCACCGGAGAGGGCGCCGAAGCCGTCGAGGGTCTCCACGCCGTAGAGCCGTTTCAGCCGCGCCTCCGAGGCCGAGGGCTCGGCCAGGGCGGACGCCATGGGCTGGACCACGCCGCCCGCCAGCTTCAGCGCCGCCGACAGGGCCTCGTCGGCGAACAGGCGGTCCGGGACCAGGGTCTCCGATGGCGAAAGGGCCGCGAGCGCCGCCGCGACGCCGTCCTTGCCGATCAGGCAGCACTCCACCTCGCCGGTGGAGATCTCGACGCTGGCCACCGCCGCCTGGCCGCCCCGGAGGGCCACGGCCGCCAGGCGGTTGGAGCCGCGCGCGTCCAGCAGCGATTCCTCGGTCAGGGTGCCGGGTGTGACCACCCGCACCACGTCGCGGTGGACCACCGACTTGGAGCCGCGCTTCCTGGCCTCGGCGGGATCCTCCATCTGCTCGCAGACAGCGACCTTGAAGCCGGCGCGGATCAGCTTGGCCAGATAGGCCTCGGCCGCATGCACCGGCACCCCCGCCATGGGGATGTCCTGGCCGGCGTGCTTGCCGCGGGCGGTCAGGGCGATGCCGAGCGCCGCGGACGCCTTGCGGGCGTCCTCGAAGAACAGCTCGTAGAAATCGCCCATGCGGAAGAACACCAGGGCGTCGGGCTGGCGCGCCTTGGCCTCGAAGAACTGGGCCATCACCGGTGTGGTCTCGGCCGGGACGGATGGTGTGGCGTGGGCGTTCATCGGAGGAGCGACGCTAGCGGGAGTCCCGGTGAGTCTCCAGGGGCGCAGCTAAGGCGTCAGACCCTGCTCCGCGCCGGAAGGGACGTCCGTAAGATCTTCGTGGTCTTTCGAAAGTCCGCTCATGAACCTGCCGATGGGTCCGCCCATCACCGAGACGCCTTTCAGCAGGCAGACCCCGCGTCGATAGACGCCGACATGGGGCGGGGCGTCGAGACCCCTGAGCAGCCTGACGAGAATCCCGGGAAAGTCGGCTCCGGCCAGATGGGAGACCGGGTAACCCCCGCCAAAGCGAAGATTCACGTCCAGGATCGTCGCTTCGCCTCCCGGGCTTCTGATGAAGTCCACGTCCATGGGCCCGACGCAGCCCAAGGTTTTGGCGATCCGAAGCCCCAGGGCGATCAATTCATCGTCCTGCACGGTCACGGCCTGTTCGGTCTCGCCCCGGCGCGACAGGTATTTGCGCCATGCGACGATGTTCAACACACGGCCATCGAGGTCGGCCAGCCCGTCGATGTCGTATTCCTCGCCTTCGACAAACGGCTGCACGAGCATGTCGTCGGCATAGCTGAAGAACCCCGTCAGCTGCTCGGGGGTGCGGGCGACAAAGACATTGGCGCTTCCGAAGCCTTTCCTGGGCTTCACCACCAGGGGAAAGCGGAACTGGCCCGCGGCGATCTTCTCCCACGCCTGGGCGAGGGAAATCACCGTGTCGGGAACGGGCAGACCAGCCTCACGGAGGGCGAGGAAGGTGAGCCACTTGTCAAATGCGGCCTCGGCGCAGGCTCGCGCGGGCAGGATGGCCGTGACCCCAATCGCCGCGAACGCGTCCCGATGCCCGGCCAGGGCGACGACGTCCGGATCGTAGAAGGATAGGAGGCCGCCGACTTCGTATCGGCGACAGGCCTCCAGCACCGCTGGC
>CAZTMF010000551.1:0-2531 GCA_964614675.1 uncultured Caulobacteraceae bacterium
CGAGGTGATCGCCACCCTGGGCTCCAAGGAGGGCTTCGCCAACCTGGCCCAGGCCATCACCGGGCCGGGCGACGTGGTGATCTGCCCCAACCCCGCCTATCCGATCCACGCCTACGGCTTCATCATGGCCGGCGGCGCCATCCGCCACGTGCCGGCCCTGAGCCCCGAGCAGTACCTCTCGGGCATCAGCCAGGCGGTCGCGGGCCTGGCCCCGCCGCCGATCGCGGTGATCGTCAGCTATCCGTCCAACCCCACAGCCCAGTGGGTGGACCTGGACTTCTACAAGGAGGTCGTGGCCCTAGCGAAGAGGCACGAGCTGCTGGTGCTGTCCGACGTCGCCTATTCGGAGATCTACTTCGAGGACAATCCGCCGCCCTCGATCCTGCAGGTCGATGGCGCCAAGGACATCGCCGTCGAGGTCAATTCCTTGTCCAAGACCTACGCCATGCCCGGCTGGCGGGTGGGCATGGTGGTGGGCAACGAGCGGCTCTGCTCGGCCCTGGCCCGGGTGAAGTCCTATCTCGACTACGGCGCCTTCACACCGATCCAGGTGGCGGCCGCCGCCGCCCTGAACGGCCCGCAGGACTGCGTCGAGGAGATCCGCCAGACCTACAAGGCCCGCCGCGACGTCCTGGTCGACTCCATGGGGCGCGCAGGTTGGGACATCCCGTCGCCCCCGGCCTCGATGTTCGCCTGGGCGCCGGTGCCCGAAGCCTTCCGGGAGGCCGGCTCGATGCTGTTCTCCAAGCTCCTGATCGAGCACGCCGGAGTGGCGGTCTCGCCGGGCGTCGGCTTCGGCGAGTACGGCGAAGGCTATGTCCGCATCGGCCTGGTCGAGAACGAGCATCGCATCCGCCAGGCCGCACGCAACGTCCGCCGCTTCCTGCAGAACGCCGACGAGATACTGCGGCGCGAGCCGGCCTTGGCCGTCTGATAGGAGCCGCAGCATGGCGCAGAGGACCTGGCGGCTGGGCGTCGCGGGCCTGGGGACGGTCGGGGCGGGGCTGCTCGCCTTCCTGGCCGAGAACCCGGACTTCGCGCCGGCGGGAGATCGCGCCGAGATCGTCGGCGTCTCCGCTCGCTCGCGCTCGCGCCCGCGCCAGGTCGACATCTCCGCCTACCGTTGGTTCGACGATCCGGTGGCCATGGCCACCTCGCCGGACGTCGATGTGCTGGTCGAGCTGATCGGGGGCTCGGACGGAACCGCCAAGGCCGCGGTCGAGGCCGCGCTCAAGGCCAAAAAGCCCGTGGTCACCGCCAACAAGGCCCTGATCGCCGAGCATGGCCGCGAGCTGGCGCAGATCGCCGAAGAGAACGAGGTCCCGCTGCTGTTCGAGGCGGCGGTGATGGGCGGCACGCCGGCGGTGAAGATGCTGCGCGAGGCCATGGTGGGCGACGAGGTCTCGGCCGTGGCCGGCATCCTCAACGGCACCTGCAACTACATCCTGAGCGAGATGGACGCCACGGGCCGGCCCTTCGCCGAGGTGCTGGCCGAAGCCCAGCGGCTGGGCTACGCCGAGGCCGATCCGACCATGGACGTCGGCGGCTTCGACGCCGGCCACAAGATCACCATCCTGGCGGCCCGGGCCTTCGGCCGCGCCCCGAGCTTCGAGGCCGCCGAGATCGAGGGCGTGCAGGCCATCGATCAGCTGGACATCCGCCTGGCCCGCGAGCTCGGCTATCGCATCAAGCTGGTGGCCGCCGCCGTGCGCGAGGCCGACGGCGTCTCGGTGCGGGTCTATCCGGCGCTGGCCAAGCTGGACCACCCCCTGGCCCTGACCTCCGGCGCCCTGAACGCCCTCTTCATCCAGGGCAAGCGGATCGGGCGCATCTTCATCCAAGGACCGGGCGCGGGCTCGGGACCGACGGCCGCGGCGGTGGCCGCCGATATCGCCGACGTCATGACCGGCTCCCGCCGGCCGGTGTTCCAGACGCCGGCCAAGGCGCTTGAGCCCTTCACCCGCATCGACGCCAGCCGCCACGAAAGCCGCGCCTACATCCGCCTGATGGTGCGCGACCAGCCGGGCGTGATCGCGGCGGTGTCCGAGACCCTGGCCGAGGCGGGCGTCTCGATCGACAGCTTCCTGCAGAAGCCGGTGGAGGACGCCGGCGGCGTGCCGATCGTGCTGACCACCCACCAGGCGCCGGAAACGGTGCTGCGGGACGCCATGGAGCGCATGGCGCGGCTTGACGCAGTGGTCGCCGAACCCCGCATGTTGCGTATCGCCCCGATCTGACATTCGCCGAGGCCCGAGAATCCCCCGATAAGGGCTCGCTCTAGGAGACGCTGATGAATTCTAGGCAGTGGGACCGCTCGCTGGTCCTGGACGCCGTCGCGGCGACTGAGGCGGCAGCCGCGGCCGCTTGGAAGCTGGTGGGCCGGGGCGACGAGAAGGCGGCTGACCAGGCCGCGGTCGACGCCATGCGCACCGCCCTGAACGGCATGGACATCGACGGCCGCGTGGTCATCGGCGAAGGCGAGCGCGACGAGGCGCCGATGCTCTACATCGGCGAGAAGGTCGGCAAGGGCG
>CAZTMF010000552.1:0-2523 GCA_964614675.1 uncultured Caulobacteraceae bacterium
CGACGAGCTGATGTTCCTGGACATCACCGCCAGCCACGAGGGCCGGGGCGCCATGCTGGAAGTGGTCGCCCGCACCGCCGACGTCTGCTTCATGCCGGTGGGCGTGGGCGGCGGGGTGCGCACGGTGGAGGACGCGAGGCGGCTGCTGCGCGCCGGGGCCGACAAGGTCTCGGTCAACACCGCCGCGGTCGAGGACCCCGACCTGATCCCCCGCTGCGCCGACGCCTTCGGCGCCCAGGCCGTGGTCGCCGCGATCGACGCCCGCCGGGGCGAGGCGGGAACGCTGGTGCCGGGCGATGTGGCGAGCGGCTGGGAGGTCTTCACCTATGGCGGCCGCCGGCCCACGGGCCTGGACGTGGTCGAGCACGCCATCCGCTGCGTCGAGCGGGGAGCGGGCGAGATCCTGCTCACCTCCATGGACCGCGACGGCTCCAAGGCGGGCTACGATTGCGAGCTGCTCAGGGCCGTCTCCTCGGCCGTCGGCGTGCCGGTGATCGCCTCGGGCGGCGCCGGGACCAAGCAGCACCTGGTCGAAGCGGTGACCGAGGGCGGCGCCGACGCCGTGCTGGCCGCCAGCATCTTCCACTTCGGCGAGATCGGCATCGGCGAAGCCAAGGACGCCATGGCCGAGGCGGGGCTGCCGGTCCGGCGGACCTAGCCTTCTTCATCCGCTCATCCCGGCGAAGGCCGGGACCCAGGACAAGTGGGCGGAAGTGTTGGGGCAAGAAGCAACCGGGCCGCAGCTTCCCTCCTGGAACATCGCGGCGCTAACCTGTCCTGGATCCCGGCCTTCGCCGGGACGAGCGGGGGAAAATGAGCCAGTTCTCGGATACTCTCGACCGCCTCGCGGCCACGATTGCGGCCCGGAAGGGCTCGGATCCCACCTCGTCCTACACGGCCATGCTGCTGTCGGAGGGCCCGGAGCGGTGCGCCAAGAAGTTCGGCGAGGAGGCGGTCGAGACGGTGATCGCCGCCGTCTCCGGCGACAAGGACGCCATCGCCTCCGAGAGCGCCGACCTGATCTACCACTGGCTGGTGTTGCTCGCCGCCTCCGGCGTCAGCCTTCAGGACGTCGCCGGGAAGCTCGCTGCGCGCGAAGGACGGTCGGGACTTGAGGAGAAGGCATCTCGAACTTCGTGAAGCCGGTTATCCGCTCCCGGCTTGGCGGCGACCGCTGATCCATCGAATTATGCTGCGCGCGAGGAACAAGGCCGCCCCGGCGGCAAGAAGAACCACCACGACGACGAGCGCCCATCCCAGAGGACTGAGTTCGAACCAGACGCGAACCGGGGTGAGGGTCGGCATCAAACCTCCAGCCGCCAGTTCTCCCCGTCCTTCACCACCCGCCCGGCGGTCGGGCCGGCGAAGTGGGTGCCGATGAAGAGAAGGCCCTTGGCTTCGGCGTCGGCCAGGAGGGTGCGGCGGGTGGCGGGGGAGAGGGTCTTGTCGACGTCCACGTCGGGGCACCAGTCGGTGTGGACCATCTGGCTGGGGTGGTGCAGGGCGTCGCCGGTGATGAAGGCGGTCTCGCCCTTGGACTCGATCATCACGCTGACGTGGCCGGGGGTGTGGCCGGGGGTCGGGACCAGCCGCACCTCGGGGGTCAGGACGTGGTCCATCTCGACATAGTCGGCGAGGCCCGCGTCAAAGATCGGCTGGACGGAGTCGGCCAGGATCTGCAGGTCGGTCTCGTCGCCATGGCCGCTCCAGTGCGCGTGGTCGACGCGGCCGATCAGGTAGCGGGCGTTGGGGAAGGTCGGGACCCACTGGCCGTCCTGGAGGCGGGTGTTCCAGCCTACGTGGTCGACGTGCAGGTGGGTGCAGATCACGGCGTCCACGCTCTCGGGCGGCCAGCCGGCGTCGCGCATATGATCCAGGAACGGCGTCGACAGCGCCTGCATCCCCAGCTCCTTGCGGGGCTTGTCGTTGCCGATGCAGGTGTCGACCACCAGCCGCATTCCCGGCGCGTCGACCAGCAGGGCGTGGAACGACAGCAGCACGGCGTCGTCCTCGGGCCGGACGAAGTGCGGATAGAGCCAGGGCATGGTGCGCAGGGTCTCGGGCGTCGCCTCCTTCAGGAATGCGTGGTCCTCGCTCCAGGGGATCGGGACCTCCAGCTCCACCACCCGGGTGATGGTCACGTCGCCGACCTTCCACTTCAGCATCGCAGTCCTCCCATTGGCGGCCGTCCGGACGTCTAGAGCGTCACCTTGGCCTTGGTCTCGTCGGCGATCACCTCGGCATGCGAAGGGGCGCGGCCGGGGGCGTTGGCGAACATCTTCTGGGCGGCCGGGCGCTGCTGGATCCGCTTGATCCAGGCCAGGAGGTGCGGCGTCGCCTGATCGTTCACCAGCTCGGCGTAGTTGACCTCCATCGTATTGGCGATGGCGAAGTTGCAGATGTCGGCCAGGCTGTACTCCGGCCCCGCCAGCCATTCGCTCTCGGCCAGCCGCGCCTCGAGCTTCCTGACCGAGACCTCGATCTTGCGCATCTCCTCGTCGAGCATCTCCTGGGGGAAGCCCT
>CAZTMF010000553.1:0-2522 GCA_964614675.1 uncultured Caulobacteraceae bacterium
TCTGAGGCCGGGCGGCGAGCCTGTGACCGTGCCGAACTGGCTGGGGCGGTAGCGCTTTTGCTTGACTTTGTGCGGCGCAGCAACGATATGGGCGTCGCGCTCCATTGTTTCGACAAGGGCGCTATCGGTGCTCCAGCGCGTTATGGAACGGTTTTCCGTTCCGACCTGTAGAGCGCCCAGAAGCGGTTCATCCGATTCGCCGGCACGCGCGGCGCTTCCCACAAAGACTGTTGCGACCCTGGCGGACCGATGCGTTCGGCCGCCTGTTCGCGCACACCGAAAGACCTCCAATTGACCAATTTTGCTGACCTCGGCCTCGCCAAGCCGTTGCTGAAGGCGCTGGCCGCCGAAGGCTATGAGACGCCGACCCCGATCCAGGCCCAGGCCATTCCGGGCGTCATGGCCGGCCGCGACCTCCTGGGCATCGCCCAGACCGGCACCGGCAAGACCGCCGCCTTCGCCCTCCCCATCCTGCACCGCCTGGCGGAAGACCGCCGTCCTGCGCCGCGCCGCGGCTGCCGCGTCCTGGTGCTGAGCCCCACCCGCGAACTGGCGACCCAGATCGCCGAGAGCTTCCGCACCTATGGCGCGGGCCTCGGCATGACGGTGGCGACCGTGTTCGGCGGCGCCAAGTATGGCGCCCAGATCAAGGCCCTGGCCGCCGGCGTCGACGTCCTGGTGGCCACCCCCGGCCGCCTGATCGACCACCTCGGCGAGAAGTACGCCAAGCTCGACCAGACCGAGGTCTTCGTGCTGGACGAGGCCGACCAGATGCTCGACCTCGGCTTCCTGCAGCCGATCCGGCGCATCGTCTCCCACCTGCCCAAGGAGCGGCAGAACCTGTTCTTCTCGGCCACAATGCCGAGCGAGATCGGCAAGCTGGCGGGCGAGCTCCTGAAGGATCCGCTCAAGGTCTCGGTGGCCCCCCAGGCCACCACCGTCGAACGGGTGCGCCAGAACGTGATCTTCGTCGAGGCGTCGCGTAAGCGGGCCCTGCTCTGCGACATGTTCGCCGACCCCAAGCTCACCCGCACCCTGGTCTTCACCCGCACCAAGCGGGGCGCGGATCGGGTGGCCAAGTTCCTCGAGGCCGCCGGCGTCACCGCCGAGGCCATCCACGGCGACAAGAGCCAGGGCCAGCGCGAGCGGGCGCTGGCGGCCTTCAAGGCCGGCAAGTGCCGCGCCCTGGTGGCCACCGACATCGCCGCGCGCGGCATCGACGTCGACAGCGTCAGCCACGTGATCCAGTTCGAGCTGCCGAACGTGCCGGAGTCCTATGTGCACCGGATCGGGCGGACGGCCCGCGCCGGCGCCACGGGCGAGGCGATCAGCCTCTGTGCGGACGACGAGCGCAACCTGCTGCGCGACATCCAGAAGGTGACGCGCCAGACCATCCCGAGCTTCGACCGGCGCAACGACAAGGCGCTGGGCGCCATGGTCGCGGTGGAGGCCCAACTGGAAGGCGAGCGCAAGCCACAGCGGCAGGATCACCGGCCGGCTCAGGCCAAGGCCAAGCCCTCGGGCCAGCCGCACCGCAATCGCGGCGGCCGGGGCCGGGGCCGCCCTGGCAACGACCAGAACCGTCGCCCCGGGGGCGGCGGGCAGGACGGACAGCGCAAGGCCGGCTCGCAGACGCGCAGCTGGTCGCCGATGGAGGCGTAAGCCCCCTATCGGCTCATCCTCGCCTAGGCAGGGATGAGCCCGCGCAGGCGGCGCTCCAGCGCCTGCGCATCGCCGTCTTCAGGTCGATGAACGCCCCCTCGGACCGAGGGGGCGTTTTGGCATTGGAGCGCCGGCGCCATGGCGGCGGCGAAGGCTCAATGCACCGAGACGTTGGCCTTGCAGAAGATCCCCGCATTGACCACCGGCGACCCTGGGGACGTCGGGTTCTTGTACTTCAGGAAGATCACCTGCTTGGCCTTGTCGGCGCAGACCTGGGTGATCGGAGGGCCGCCCGGCGGGACGTTGTCGGTCACGTTCCCGCAGATGACGTCGGCGGTGATCGAATCCTGGGCGGTGTTGGCGACCTGGTAGGTCCCCGACGCGGTCCGGAAATAGAGGTCGCCGTGACTGCCGACGATCTGGTTGTACTGGACCTTCTGGCCGTCGTTGCAGCTGGCGATCCAGGTGGCGGCGCTGGCCATCTGTGGGGCGGCGAGGGCCAGCAGTGCCGCGGTGAACAGGAGACGCATAGGCAATTCTCCTCTGTTGGGCTTGGCCGGAGGGAGGAACCCTGAGAGCGCAAGCGCCCAGCAGCATAGCCTAGGGCTTAGCCGTAGGTTGAACTTTTTCGCCCCTGAGGGCCTGGCGCCACTTGACGTTGTGCGCGGCCGCGTTCCGCCTTTTCGCGCAGATGAGCGGTTCAGCCGCCTCCCAGCACCCGACCCGCCACAGCGTCGAGCTTGGCGACGAGCTCGGGATCGCGCGCCTCGGGCGGGGTGACGATGGCGAACTCCAGGCAGGTGTCGATCGGCGAGGGCTCGCGCGGGCCGGTCAGCTTGCCGGCCAGGCGGCGGACCACG
>CAZTMF010000554.1:0-2521 GCA_964614675.1 uncultured Caulobacteraceae bacterium
AACGGCTGGCCCTTCTGCACCTCGGTGTTGTTGGTGGTCGCGACGCCGTTCTCGATCCGGTTGCAGGTCGCCGTGAACGGGTAATAGCCGTGGCCGTCGTTGCGCTGCAGGCCTTCGAAATAGAAGTTGGCGTCCTCGATCAATTCCTGGCGGGTCAGCCGACGCCCCGCCGGCACGGTCTGAAGCCAGGGCTCGGGCGGACCCTTCATCTTGTTCAGGGAGTCGATGCCAGCGTCGTTCCACGCGGGGCCGGAACCCTTCTTGTAGAAGGTGGTCTCGATCTCGGTGATGCGGCCGAGTTCGACCCTGACGCGCAGACCCATCAGGTTGTCGGCGTTAGGACCCTTGCCCTCGCGCATGGTGCGCATGGCCACGACCTGGCCGACGTCCGGGTCGGCGAAATAGTGGACGTAATCGCCGACGGCCGAGGCCGTGGCCCAGAATCCGTCGCCCACCTTCAGCGGCTGGCCGCCCTCGGTGTACTTGACGTCCCGGGACAGCGGCAGGCTGGCGATGTCCTTGGACACCATGGCGTGGGCGACCTGGTCGGACACATGCTCGAGGCAGGCCCGGTCGCAATTGGCCGGGATCGGATAGGACGGCCGCGGGGTCTGGGAGATCGGGAAACCGTGCGGCCCCACTTCGGGGGTCTTGGGCTGAGCGCCCGCGCCACCCGCCATCACGACCATGGCGGCCAAACCCGCCGCGCCAGTCAGCAACCTGGTCCGCATGGTCTCCCCCTATCGCGCGCCGCGCCTTGGGGCGCGTTCATCAGGGACCCTGACTTGGCGCTCCGGGCCTGTCAACAAAGCCGCCGGGGGGATGGGAAGTCGGGCGAACAACCTATATCGACGCCTGTCGAGAAGCGGACCGGAGGGGCCCATGACCACTGCCCGCGCGCAGGCCGAGTGCTGGCTCATCGATATGGACGGCGTGCTGGTGCACGAGGGCCACGCCCTGCCGGGCGCCGCGGATTTCCTTGCTCGCCTTGTCGAACGGGACCGCCGGTTCCTGGTGCTGACCAACAACTCGATCTTCACGGCGCGCGACCTGTCGGCCCGCCTGTCGCACTCGGGCCTGCAGGTTCCGGAGGATGCGATCTGGACCTCGGCCCTGGCGACTTCGGACTTCCTGTCCAGCCAGCATGCCGGCGGCTCGGCTTATGTCATCGGCGAGGCCGGCCTGACCACGGCGCTCTACGAAGCCGGCTACACCCTCACCGACATCAGCCCCGACTATGTGGTGCTGGGCGAGACCCGCACCTATTCCTTCGAGGCGATCACGCGCGCCATCCGCCTGGTGGGGTCCGGCGCCCGCTTCATCGCCACCAACCCGGACGTCACCTCGCCCTCCCACGAGGGGCCTCTGCCGGCCACCGGATCGGTCGCCGCCATGATCACCAAGGCCACCGGCGCCCAGCCCTATTTCGTCGGCAAGCCTAATCCGATGATGTTCCGCAGCGCGATGAACCGCATCCAGGCCCATTCGGAGACCACCGTCATGATTGGCGACCGCATGGACACCGACGTGGTGGCCGGCATCGAGGCAGGGCTCGAGACCATCCTGGTGCTCACGGGCTCGACCCGCGCCGCCGACGTCGCCCGCTTCCCCTACCGGCCGACGCGGATCGTCGAGTCCATCGCCGACGTGGTGGCCCTGGTCTGACCTGCGACGTCATGGCGCTGCAGATGCGGCGACCGGGCGCGTCCTTAGCTTAAGCTCGCTTTGCTATTCCTGACCCCTGGTGACGGCGAAGACGCGGAGTCGAATCGCTTTGATTTCAGGTGTGAGTTCGGGACGGCCCGACGCTTTCAGGGCTGATCGCCGCCGCTTCCTTCAGGTTTCCGTCGCGTGCATCGGCATGACGGCCCTCGCTGGCCGGGCGTTCGCGGACGGCATCGATGACGTCCTCCTGGCCGCGGCCAAGGCCGGGCCCCAGCGCGCCGGTGGCGACGACGCGATCCTAGCCGCGGCCAAGGCGGGGCTCGAGCGAGCCCGAAGCAAGGTGACGCATGCCGACATTGTTGGCGTCGCCGATTTCGGGCAGCCATCGAAGGAACTGAGGTTCCATCTGGTCGACATGAGCCGGGGCAAGGTGGAGAGCCTGCTGGTCGCCCATGGCCGGGGCTCGGACCCCAGCCACACCGGCTGGCTCAGGAGCTTCTCCAACCAGCCCGGCTCGGCTGCCACCTCCCAGGGTGACTATCTGACCGGCGACTACTATGCCGGCCACCATGGGCGCTCGATGCGGCTCGAGGGCCTGGACCCCACCAACAGCAACGCCGCCGAGCGCGCCATCGTCGTCCACGCGGCGGACTACGTCGGTCCCGAAATCGTGCGGGCCCACGGCGTGCTGGGCCGCAGCGAGGGTTGTTTCGCGGTCAGCCCGTCCGACCTGCCGAAAGTGCTGGACCGTCTCGGACCCGGCCGCCTGCTCGTCGCGACCAAGCTCTAACGCCCGAAGCGAAAAGGCCGCCGGGTCTTCCCGACGGCCTTCTGGTCTCGCGATGGCTTGGAAGCC
>CAZTMF010000555.1:0-2521 GCA_964614675.1 uncultured Caulobacteraceae bacterium
GCGGCTGGACGACGGAGGCTCTGGCCGCCACGGCCGGGCCGGCGTCGGAGCGCGCCCGGGGTTTCCTGCGCACGTTGAGGCGGCACTTTTTCAAACGGTGAGGACTGCCGTCGCACTTAAGACGGCTGCCCGATTGGCGTCGGTCTAATCGCGCGGCGGTTGGGCACAGACTTCCGGAGGTTCTAGCTCCGGACGCCCCCATGGATCCTCAGAAACCTCGAACACCGACCGCCCAGACATTTGGAGGCGGCGAAATGCTCTGGCCGGACGAGCCCGCCTACGGTGTGCTGCTCGCCAATGCTATTGCCGCATACCCGAGAGCTGACGATCTTCAGCCTCGGGTCGGTAGCCCAGAGGCGCCCCCGGCTCCTCCCTCGGACCTTTCCTTTGGTCATCAGGAGGTCGTTGCACCGAGGGATTCCTCGGAAGGGAAGCAGACCCAGCTAGCGCCGACGATCTTCGGTCCGGATCCGCAACAGCTCCCAGAAGGAGCGTTCAAATACCCGTTCAACTGGTCAAACGGAACGGGGACATATCAGTGGGACGCGCCGCAGATCGCGATTGATGCGCGCGGAACCGTGTCGCCGACCGGGACCGCTGGCGGACGCGGCTCCATCACCACGACCAATCCGCATGGGGTTGCTTCGACAGACTTTGCGAATCCGCAGACCCGCCAGATAGACCGTACGTTCTACGAGGTGAGCACTCGCAAGCGCCTCGGGACCTTTCCCGTCGTTCCCGGTCAAACCATTCGCCTCGACGACGGTCTGACGGCTGTCAGTTTTGGCCTGCCTGAGCCGCCGATGAACGCAGGATCGTCCGCTCGGCCGAGTGACGAAATCAAGACCATCGACGACCTACGGCAGGCGCAGGCTCAATTCGGGGATTTGCGGCAGGGCATGGATCCGCTGGGCATCGCCCATCGAGCGCTCGATCAATGGGCGCACCAGATCCAGGTGCCGCGGGTCGGGGATTACATGACCCCAAGCGGCGGCGCTGACCCGAACGTGGGCGCCATCCAGGCGGCGATGCTCAACGCCTATGTTCCTGATTCCCGAGGCACGCGTCCGGCCACGGCCGACGATTTCATCGCTCCAGGGGCCGCGCTGCTTGCTCCGGCCGGGGAATTGGCTGGCGCGCTGCTGGTCCCCGAGCCGACGCTGGAAGAGCTCGAGGCGATCCTCGGTCGCGCGCCAGGGCTACGTTTCGAATATCGCACGCCGCCGCTCGGCCTACCTAAGGCCGAAGCTGAAGCAAGGGGAATTCCCCGTTATGACCCGGAGATCTATGCTCATGCCGTCGCCGCGGATGCCGAGGAGCGTCTCGCGCACGTCGTCCAGAGCATTCCCGATGAGCAGGTGGTCCGGTGGGGTGATCGTATCGGCACCCACGGCGCTGACGTAATCTCAGTCAATCGACGGACGGGAGAAGTCACGCTCTGGGATGCGAAATATCGCGGATCTGACGTCCGCATACTCCACTCCAATACTTTCAAAGAGTCCGACGCGCCCCTGCGGATCAATCCGCGCCTGAAGGCTATCGAGCAGGCGAGTTCGGCGATCAAAGCCGACTTGACGCTGCCCACCGATATTCGCGATAAGGCGCTCCGAGCGTTGGAACAAAAAGTGATCAACACTAGAACCGTTGGATATGGCCACGCTCGGAATTCGACTTTCGGGAGATGAGTCATGCAGGTCTTCGATTCGAGCGACGCGAGACGCCGGCTCGACGGAGATTTGGGGCTGCGCCGGTCTCTCGCCCGCAGTTACGAAGAAAACGCTTCGGCCAACGTCTTAGGGCATATCGCAGAATGCGATATCGACACCGCCATCGAATGCTTTCTGGTAGGCTACGACCAACCTGCGGAGTTACTGCTGATCCGTGCTCGTGAATGGCTCAAGTTGGCCATCAAAAAGGGTGAGAAACCTCACGACTATGTCCAGAATAGCACTGAAGCCAACAGACACTTCAACTTGGCGATGTGCAACTGGCTCCTGTTGGACGCCGAAGACGAAGAGAACGCTCAGGCGTATCTCGCATATCTCGAACCCTGCCTGGATAAAGTGCGGCCCAGTCCATTTCTCCCATACTCAATGCCGCCGCTCATGAGCGTGGGCGCCTACCGACGAGCGCTTGATTTGTTCGCTCTGTCGCGTGTGAAGCCGGCGGCGTCATTGGATCGGATCATAACCGAAGGACAGATGGCCTACGTACTGTGTCGTCATGTCTTGGGCGAACAGTATGTCTCGGCGGAAGTGGGCGCCGCGCTTAAGCGATTCCTGGACCGCGCCGTCAACTACTGGCTGCTGGATGGTCACATTCTTACCACCGCAATGTGGATGAAGATCGCCCACTTCAACGGGCATGCCGGCGAATTGACGGCCCGTGACACGCTGCTCAAGTGCTTTGACTATCTTAAGGACCCGATCCCCGCGGGACCGGGCAACGTGCCCTGACAAAGGCGTCCGCCTCGACGCGGCCCCGCCCCTGTGCTTTAGCCCGCCTATGAGTACGGACCTCT
>CAZTMF010000556.1:0-2510 GCA_964614675.1 uncultured Caulobacteraceae bacterium
GGGGTTCGTCAACGAGCAGGGCCTCGTCATGTTCGGCCTCTACGCCGCCGGGATCGTCAGCGCCCTGCTGGTCGCGGCCGTGCTGCGCGGGGTCTTCTGGCGCGGCTCGTCCGAGCCCTTCATCGTCGAGCTGCCGTCCTACAAGCTGCCCAACGCCGCCAACATCGCCCAGGGCGTGACCCAGCGGGCCAAGGCGTTCCTGAAGCGCGCCGGCACCACGATCTTCGCCATCATGATCCTGATCTGGTTCCTGAGCTCGGTTCCCGCGCCGCCGCCCGGAGCGACCGATCCGGCCATCAACCACAGCTTCGCCGGCATGATCGGCCGCGCCATCCAGCCCGTGTTCGGGCCGGTCGGTTTCAACTGGCAGATCGTGGTGGCGCTGATCCCGGCCATGGCCGCCCGCGAGGTGGTGGTGGCCGTGCTGGGCACGGTCTACGCCATTGGGGCGGGCGAGGCCGGCAGCGCACTCGGCCCGGCGCTCGCCCATCAGTGGTCTCTGCCGACCGCCCTGGCCCTGTTGGCCTGGTTCGTGTTTGCGCCGCAATGCGCCTCGACCCTGGGGGTGGTCCGGCGCGAGACCAACTCCTGGAAATGGCCGGCGGTGATGTTCGCCTATATGAGCGTCCTTGCGTACATCGCCGCCTTCGCGACCTATCACCTGGCGTCCCTGGTTTTTCCCTAGGGGTAAACCCTGAGCCGGGGCTCTGTTTCAACCGATCACCCTTGTTTTCGGTCCTGCATCACATCCGTCGCACGCTTGCCGCTGTTATGGGGGACAGGCGGGAGGTAGTCCGCGACGGAGATGACAGGGCGGTATGCAGGCCCGATCCGCCTACCTGAATTGGCTCGGCGGCCAGCTGGAGACGCGCGAGGCGCGCCGCACGCCCGCGCCCGGCCGCTTCGGCCCGGACCTGGTGATCGGCTACGCCACCGGCTATGGCGCGGCCGAGCTCGCCCCCTTCGTGCGCAGCCTCAGGACCTGGTTCGACGGGCGCGTGGCGCTCTATGTGGACGCCTGGCGGCCGGGTGTGGCGGCCTTCCTCGACCTGCACCGGATCGACCGGCTGGAGCCGCCGGAGCAGCGCAGCTGGCAGCCGCACGTCGCGGTGCAGAGGTTCGGCGCCTATCTCTCGGGCCTGAGGTGCTATCCCGACGCGCGCCACGTGCTGATGAGCGACGTACGCGACGTGGTGTTCCAGGGTCCGCCCCTGGCCGAGCCTGTGGCCGAGCTGGAGTTCTTCCCCGAGCACGGCGGCGACCGCCTGGCCGCCGATTACAAGAACCTGAGGTGGCTGAAGCGGCTGTTCAGCGAGAAGATCGCCCGCCAGCTCGGCGATCGGCCCTGCCTCTGCGCGGGGACCATCATCGGCCACAGGGCCCAGATCGAGCGGCTGTGCCGGA
The DNA here is from genome assembly GCA_964614675.1 of uncultured Caulobacteraceae bacterium. Taxonomy (GTDB): domain Bacteria; phylum Pseudomonadota; class Alphaproteobacteria; order Caulobacterales; family Caulobacteraceae; genus JANWHQ01. Next base: position 1,405 of record CAZTMF010000556.1, read on the forward strand.
TCCTGCTGTTCCTCTCGGCGATCCCACGATCGGGGGTGGGCGGAGCCTTCGGCGCCGACCAGGCCTCCTTCAACCTCGCGGCCTATCTCGGCCTCTGCGACGGCGCGGTGCAGCCGAACTTCGGGCGGGTGGCCACGGTCCAGCGCACGCCCGTGGGCGAGATCGGCTGGGACGGCGAGCAGGTGCGTAATCCCGACGGGTCGGTCAGCCCGATCCTGCACAAATACGACCGCCATCCCCACGTCGCGGCGGCGGTCATGGCCCGCTGGGCGCCGGACTTTCCCGGCGATCCGCCGGCGCGGCGCATCGACCTGCACCGCTTCGTGGAGCACGCCTCCCAGGGCGTGGCCAAGCGGCTGCCCGAGTTCCGCTAGCGGGTCCGCGGCGAAGCGCGCATGAAAAAGGGCTCGGCGGCCGAGCCCCCGAGCCCTTGATCTCTAGCCTGGACGGCCGCCCGAAGGAGGCCGTCCCTGCGTCGGTCTTACGGAGTCGACGAAGCCGGGGCCGAGGAGGCCGCGGCCATGGCCGACGAGGACGCGACGGCTGCGGAGGAGGCGGCGGCGGCAGCCGAGCTTTCGGCGGCGGCGGCGGCCGATTCAGCCGAAGCAGCCGAAGATTCGGCGGTAGAAGCGTTCTTCTTGCAGGCGGCGAGGCCGAAAGCGGCGGCGGCGCTGAGCGCCAGCACCAGGGTGACGGACTTCTTCATTGAGCGGCTCCTAGGAGGATGGTTCCCGCAGGTCGGGGTCGGCCGACTCGCGGACATACGGCAACGCTTGAAGGCTATCACGTTGCGCGGTGCGATCAAGTTCCCGTGAGCGGCACGTGATCGCTGTGCCTGAAACCGTGATCGGATGATTTGCGGCGGTCAACGAGTTCCGCTTTTGTTCTTGACGGCGCTCGCGGGCTTGGCGAGGGTGGCGGAAGCTGGAGGTTGGGATGGTCGCCAGGGTCGTCACCGTCGCGTTCCAGGGCGTGGAGGCCCGGCGCGTCGAGGTGGAGGTTCAGTTCACCAACGGCGAGACCGGCACCATCATCGTCGGCCTCGGCGACAAGGCCGTGGGCGAGAGCCGCGAGCGGGTGCGCGGCGCCTTCGCCGGCCTCGGCCT
>CAZTMF010000557.1:0-2505 GCA_964614675.1 uncultured Caulobacteraceae bacterium
CCAGCAGGTCGTGGATCGACATCTGCATCATGCGCCAGAGCTCGCGGCCCTCGCGACTCTGGTCCATCAGGGCGTTGGTGGCGCCGACCGGAGGCGGGGGGCTGTAGAGCCCGCCGAGCAGCATGGGCATGAAGCCGGCGGCCGTCTCCGACAGCCGGCGGAACTGCTCCGCATCCTTCTGGGAGAACTGGGCGATCGAGGCCACGCTGCGCTCCCGGTCACGGTAGAGGGCGAGCGTCGAGCCGTCCTCGTAGACGCTCACCATGGGGCATTCGGGGAAGGCGTACTTCAGGCCGAAGCGCGACTTCAGGCCCAGGTCGTCGTTCTTCAGCAGGGGATTCCCCTGGATGAAGATGTGGGCCATCGAGTGCTGGTCGTGGCGGAAGCCCGGCACGGTCAGGGGCCGGGTCACCACCCCGCCGCCGAACCAGTCCTGGCGCTCCAGGATCAGCACCTTCTTGCCCGCCACGGCCAGATAGGCGGCCGCGACCAGGCCGTTGTGGCCAGAACCGATGGCGATGACGTCGTAGGCTTGGCTCATGTCTTCGACTTCGCTTTCAGGAAAGGCGGACCAATCCAACCCGCTCATCCCGGCGAAGGCCGGGACCCAGGACAAGTTGGCCGCCACTTAGGGCAGGTGGCGCAGACGGTTCAACCTGGATCAAACGCGGCGCAGACCTGTCCTGGGTCCCGGCCTTCGCCGGGATGAGCGGAGGAGCGGGGCTCACGCGGCCGCCTTGCGCTTCAGCTGCTCCGCTTTCGGGGCCTTCTTGCCGAGGATCATGTCGGCGGCCTTTTCGGCGATCATCACCACCGGGGCGTTGGTGTTGCCGCCGATGACGAAGGGCATGATCGAAGCATCGACCACGCGCAGGCCCTGAACCCCGCGCACGCGCAGCTCGGGATCCACAACCGAGTCCTTGTCGGGGCCCATGCGGCAGCTGCCGGCGGGGTGGTGGACGGTGTTGAGCGTGCGCTTCACGTAGTCCCGGATTTCGCCGTCGCCCTGGACGCCGCCGCCCGGGAACAGCTCCTGGGCCTTCAAGGACGCGAAGGCCGGGGCGGCGAAAACGCGCCTCGCCAGCTTCAGGCCCCGGACCACGGAGTCCGCGTCCTCGGGGACGGCCAGCAGGTTGGGATCGATCAGAGGGGCCTCGGCGGGATCGGGGCTCTTCAGCGAGATCGCACCGCGGCTCTTGGGATAGAGCAGCACGGCGGTGATCTGGAAGCCGTGACCGACGGGCAGGGGGAAGGTCATCAGCTTGCCGAGGTTCCGGCGGGCCGGCTGGAACACCAGCTGGATGTCGGGCCGGTCCAGGCCGTCCTTGGTCTTGATGAAGGCTGTGGACTCGAAGACGTTGCTGGCGAACGGCCCCTGGCGAGCCGTCAGGTACTCGATCACGTTCCAGACCCCGCGGGGGATGGCCTTCAGCGAGATCCCGTAGGAGGTCGGATCGTCCGTGGTCATCTGGACCAGGGCGGCGAAGTGGTCGTGGAAGTTCTTCCCAACGGCCGGCAGGTGATGCTTCACCTCGATGCCGTGGGCCTTTAGCTCGGCCCCGTCGCCGATCCCGGACAGCATCAGGATCTGGGGCGAGCCGACCGCGCCGGCCGAGACGATCACTTCGCGGCGGGCCGTGATGCGGTCGCGGCCGTCGGGGCTCCTGATCTCGACGCCGGTCGCCCGGCCGCCCTCGATCAGCACCCGCTGCACCACCGCGTCGGTGACCACCTTGAGGTTTGGCCGATCGCGCACGGGGTTCAGGAATGCGGTCGCGCCGGATTCCCGCCGGCCGTCCCGGATCATGCCCTGGCGCAGGCCATAGCCCTCGCCGTTCTCGCCGGCGAAATCGTCGGTATGACGGAACTGCAGGCTCGCCATGGCGTCGGCGAACACCCGGTTCAGCGGATTGGGGCCCTTCGGAAAGGTGACGTTCATCTCGCCGCCCTGACCGTGATAGGGCGAGCCCCGGTAGTCGGGGTTGTTCTCTGAGCGTTTGAAGTAGGGCAGGACCTCGGCGTAGCTCCAGCCGGTGTTCCCCTGGGCCGCCCAGTCGTCGTAGTCGGCGGGCTGGCCGCGGTGGTAGGCCATGCCGTTGATCGAGGACGAGCCGCCCAGCACCCGCCCGCGCGGAACGGGGATGCGCCGGCCGTCCAGGTGGGTCTGGGGCGTCGACCAATAGCCCCAGCCGAGCTTCCTGGTCCCGATCGCCGCCGCCACGCCCGCGGGGACATGGATGAAGGGATGGCTGTCCCGCCCGCCCGCCTCGATCAGGCAGACGCGCACGGCGGGATCGGCCGACAGCCGGTTGGCCAGCACGCAGCCAGCCGTTCCGGCGCCGACAATGACGTAGTCGAACTCCTCGCCGGCCATCAGTCGACCTTGAATTTCCAGGCCTTGCCGTCCTTCACGATGTGGCCGGCGGAGGGATCGAAGAAGTGGCTGGCGATGACCAGGGCGTCCTTGTCGGCGTAGCGGTCGAAGAAGGCCTTGCGCGTCGCGGC
>CAZTMF010000558.1:0-2503 GCA_964614675.1 uncultured Caulobacteraceae bacterium
CCAGGGATTGATGTGCTCGAACTTCGTGGCCCGCCAGGGATCGCCATAGTCGTAGGCGATCATCACCTTGCCCATCCGGTTGATGAAGGTGTGGGCGGTGTAGTCGCCGCCGCAGTACTTCTCGCCCAGGCGGTTGAGCGTGGGATCGTCATCGGCCGGGAAAAAGGAGCGCCCCATGGCGCTCGAGGTGTCGTGGATCACGAAGTAGCGCGCCGGGGGCCCATAGGGCTTGCCACCCCAGGCATGGGAGAGCCCGATCCGCAGCGTCTGGTCGGAATAGGGAATGCCGGCCTGGACCATCAGTGCGAGGAGTTTGCCCTGGTCGAGGCTCACGGGGGCGCCCACCAGGCCGTCAAGCGGCGCACCCAGGGTTGTGCGGGGGCGGAAGTGGCCGAGGTCGCCCTCGGGCAGGAGGCACAGGGCCTGCTGCCGCGGCGTGCCGACATAGGCCATGTCCTTGTCGGAGAAGGCGCAGAGCGACAGGCGGAAAGGCTTGGCGATCGGCGGGCTGGGCGGGCAGCCGGGCGGCGGCTGGGCCGCGGCCACGGAGCCTGACGCCAATAGCAGCGCCATCGCCTTCCATATCGCCGAAATCCCGAACCTCATCCCGTTCCCCCGATGTCCCATGCCTTCATGACCGAGCTTCGGCCCTTTCGCCAAGAGCCCCCCGCCGCTAGAGCACCGCCATGCTGACAATGCTTCTCCTGTTCGCGGTGGCGCTCTGGGCTGGCGTGCAGAACGCCCTCGCCGGCGGCGGCTCGTTCGTGACCCTGCCTGCGCTGATCTTCTCGGGCCTGGACGCCCGGGCCGCAAACATCGCCTCGACCATCGCCCTGTTCCCAGGGCAGGTGACCACCGGCTGGGTGGGCCGCGGCCTGGTCTCGGGCGCAGGCGGGCTGAAATTCCGCACCCTGGTGATCATCAGCCTGGCGGGCGGGGCGGTGGGCGCGGTGCTGCTGCTCCTGACCCCCTCGACCTTCTTCGCCCATCTGGTGCCATGGCTGGTGCTCTTCGCCACCGGCCTCTTCACCTGGGGCAGCTTCTTCAGGAATCCGAGCGAGGCGGCCTCCGGCGTCGGTCCCCGGGCCACGGGGGTCATGCAGTTCTTCATCGCGGTCTACGGCGGCTATTTCGGCGGCGGCATAGGCTTCTTGATGCTGGCGGCCTTAACCGCCACGGGCCTGGCGGTGCGCGCCGCCGGGGCGACCAAGAACGTCCTGGCCAGCATCATGAACGCCGCAGCGGTGGCGATCTTCCTGTTCACGGCCATTTTCTCAGGATTGGGCATCCCCTGGCTGAGGATCGCCGTGGTCTGCGTGGGCGCAATCCTCGGCGGCTACGTGGGCGCGCGGCTGCTCCAGCGCGTGGACGAGAAGATCATCCGCGGCTTCGTGATCCTGCTTGGGCTGTGCCTGACGGTCGGCCTCTTCCTGAGGAGTAGGTCCTGACGCGCCCCGGCGGTGGGCCTAGTGCTCGGCCGCCGCCTCGCCGCCCCAGTTGAACTTCGAACGGCTGGAGCGCTTGGGCGCCAGCGCGCCGATCGCCAGTCCACCGACGGTGTAGGCCAAGAGCGCATAGCCGCCGTCCACCATGAAGTCCTTCAGCGGGGCGCCGTGGATGTAGCCTTCGGCCACCGCGGTGAGGCCGAACAGGATGCCGGCCCCGAGGCCGACGCCAAGGCCGGTCGCGGGCGAACGGCCCGACAGGCCGACGATCCAGGCGATTCCCAGCGACAGCACCAGCGCGTTGACCAGTTCGAGACCCGCGGACTTCTGCGAGGTCTGCACCGCCCCCATCGCCTTGTTGACCAGTTGCCCCCAGTCGGCGCCGGCGAAGTGGGCGTACCAGAGATACCGCAGTGCAACCATCAAGATGGCGCTGATGATGATGCCGAGCCAGTTGATACGCATCGTTCCCCCCAATGCTGCTTGCGGCCACCCAGACTTGGCTTCAGAATCCGCAGGCAAGACGCAATCGTGATCGAGAATTAGCCAAAATGCGAGCGGATTCCAATCAACGAGCGTCTCTTGGAAACCGGTCTCGCCTGGTGGGCGAATTCATCGCGCGGGACCGAACGCTTGTCGCGCGGCAGCTGCAAACCAAGGTCGCCTGAATCTTTGGCGCCTCGGCGCGGCGGGGCTTTGGAGCGCCGGCTTTCCCTGCCGGGCCCTGCCCACTATATCGGGCGGCCTCTCTGAATTGAGCGCCCCATGGCCCGCATCCTGATCACCTCGGCCCTACCGTACATCAACGGCGTCAAGCATCTCGGCAACCTCGCCGGCTCGATGCTGCCGGCCGATGTCTATGCACGGTTCAAGCGAGCCCAGGGGCACGAGGTGCTCTACATCTGCGCCACCGACGAGCACGGCACGCCGGCCGAGCTCGCCGCCGCCCAGGCCGGCCAGGATGTCTTCACCTATTGCGAGGAGCAGCACGCGATCCAGCACCGGATCGGCCGCGGCTTCGGCCTCAGCTGGGACTGGTTCGGCCGCTCGTCCTCGCC
>CAZTMF010000559.1:0-2498 GCA_964614675.1 uncultured Caulobacteraceae bacterium
CCGCCGAACTGGCCGACCACCGTGGCCCCGAGCAGCGCCACCGAGACGGCGACGGCTCGGCTCCTGGCCTGGGCCACGCTGACATAGACCGCGTAGATCGGCCCCTGGTGCATGATCGAGAACAGGGCCGCGACCGCATAGGACGAGATCCAGACCGGGGCGGAATTCGAGAACAGATAGATGAACTGGAACGGCGCCATGAGAAGGCAGGCGAGGCCCGGGATCCAGCAGCGCCAGCGGACGTCGAGTTGCTCAAGCCGCGAGGACAAAAGGCCGCCCAGCACGATGCCGATGGCGCTGACCCCGCCACGGATGGGCTGGAAGATCGCCCCGATCTCGGGAACCGTGAAGTGACGCACCCTTTGCAGAAAGCTCACGTCCCATGCGCTGACCCCATAGAGGTAGACGCCCATGATCGAGGTGCCCGCGAAACACCAGAGGAAGGCTTTCGAGCCGGAGAGGAAGGCCAGGGCCTCGCCGAGCGGCGCGGTCTTGGCCGTCTCGATGTGACGGCCCGGCTCTTTGATGGTGAGGAGCATGATCACCGCCAGCACCACACCGGGCGCGCCTGCGACCAGGAACACCACCCGCCAGCCGTAGTGGCCCGCCAGCCATCCGGCCGCCGGCGAGTAGACCAGCAGCGCGATCGAGGAGGCCGTGGTGATAATCGACAGCACCACAGGCCGCGCCCGCCGACTGAACATATCCGCGAGGATCGATTGCGAGGGAGCCAGGCCCGCGCTTTCGCCTATGGCTACGGCGGTGCGGGTCGCGCCCAGCTGCCAGACGCTGGTGACCATCCCGGTCAGGCCCGTCATCAAGCTCCAGAACGCCAGGCCAATGGCCACGATATTGCGCCGGCTCCAGCGCTCTGCCAGCCAGGCCACCGGCACCCCCAGGAGGGCGTAGATGGCGATCAGACTCGTGACCGCGCCCAGGACGGTGTCCGATGAGTGGAACTCCTTCTTGATGTAGGGCAGCATCAAGGAGAGCACCGACCGGTCGAAGTAGTTCAAGGTCGAGACGAGCGTCAGGAACGCGAGCGCGTAGACGCTCGCGAAGGTCCAGTCGCGGGTCTGGGACTCCGGTTGGCTCAAACGCTTAGCCTAGGCCTGGCCAGCGGCTTCGCGCGCCTTGATCTCGGCGATCGCGCGGCCATAGGGCTTGACGCCGAGCCAGATGATGATCGCCGCCAGCGGGGTCATGAACGCCGCGGTGGCGGACATGGCCAAGCGGATGTTGCTCTCGTCCCGGATCACGAAGTCGGTGAACAGGCTGATGAACACCGGCCCGAGACCCTGGCCGATCACGGTGAAGACGAAGAGGTAGAGCGCCGTCACTTGGCCGCGCATCTGATTGGGCGTGACGCTCTGGATCGCCGCGTTCTGGGGCGAGGCGCCGGCGAGGCCGAAGAGTCCGGTCATGGCCGCGCAGAACACCGAAAGCCAGGGGTTTGGCATCAGGGGGCCGACGACCGCGAAGATCGGGGTCAGGGTGTACATGATGGCCACGACCCGCACGTTGGCGTCGTCGTACTTCTTGGCCATCCAGCTGGTGAAGAAGGAGCCGACGACCAGACCTGCGAGCTGGAAGAGGATGTTCGAGAGACCCAGGGTCAGCGCCGCCTGGGGGATGCTCCAGCCGTAGGTCCGCTCCAGGAACGGCACCCGCCATTGCAGGGTGCCGTAGGTCTCCATGGCCGAGAAGGCGAGGCCGAAGAACATCGGCCCATAGAGCCGCCAGTGCTTGAACAGGTATCCGACGATGTTCCAGAGGGGAATCTTCTCCTGAGCCCCGTGTTGCATCGTCCCCCGGCGCGGCGGCTCGGGCACGGTCAGAAGCAGAAGCGCGCCGATCAGCGCCGGAAGGCCGACGACCATGAACACCAGCTGCCAGTAGTGGATGGTGAGGCCCATCCAATGTTGGGTGGCCGTATGCGAAAGCTGGGAGACCGCGTAGGCGCCCACGATTCCGGGTACGCCCGTGCCCAGGATGAAGCCGATCTGCAGGAAATAGATCGCGAGCGGCAGGCGGTTGCGCGGAAAGAAGTCGGCCAGCATCGAATAGCTGCCCGGCCCGTTCACGGCCGTGCCGCCGCCGACGAAGACGCGCAGGCCGAACAACTGCCAGAAACTCTGGGCCAGGCCGCAGAGTACGGTCATCACCGAGCAGATGCCGATGCCGGCCGCCAGCACGTACTTGCGGGTGTGGGTGTCGACGAATCTCGAAAGCGGGATGCCGATGACGACGAAGAACAGCGACGGCGCCAGGCCGGTCAACATGCTGATCTGCCAGTCGGCGAGCTGGAAGTCCTTCTTGATCGGCGTGATCAAGAGGCCGATCACGCCCTGGTCGAGCTGACCGAACATCAGCACGAGGGCGAAGACGAAAACCGCGTACCAGGCGACGCGCGCCCTGGGCCAGGGTTGGGCCGACCCGGCGCCGCCAGCGACCGCCTCGACCTCCTCGATGGTGGGTATATCCGTGGCCATCGGCCC
>CAZTMF010000560.1:0-2494 GCA_964614675.1 uncultured Caulobacteraceae bacterium
CTCGAAGGAGCCCTCGATGCGGCAGTAGGACGGCACGCCGACCTTGAGCGGCGGTCCGAAAGACGAGGGTCGGACGGTTCCAGGCGCCGCCGCTGGGACAGCCTCGGCCTTGGTGATCTGCAGGTCGGAGCCGGCGATGGTGAAGCCGGCCATATCGGCGCACCTGCGGGCCGCCGCGATCGAACTGGACGCCGGCGCCTGCGCCAACGCCCCCGTCGCCACCAACGCCGTCGCCAGAAATAGACTCGCCGCGATCATTCTCATCAAAGCCCCCAAAGACCTGGGGCGACATTGACAGCGATGTCCGAGCCGTCAACCGGGCGCTGCCAAAGTAAACGGCCCGCCGCCGACGGTGGTCGACGACGGGCCGACAGAGCGGATGGGCCTTTACCGCTCGGTCTCAGAAGTTGGCGGTCAGGCTCACCCCGAACGTGCGCGGCGCAAAAGTCTGGAAGAAATAGCGCGGGTCGGAGTCAAGTGGATTGGTATTGCGCTGACCGACGTGGAAGGGCGCCATCAAGGGGTGGGCATTCGCCAGGTTGTCGGCGAACAGCGCGGCGTCGACGCCCCCGAACCGCACGCCGAGCTTCATGTTGAGGATATTGTTCGAGGGCTCGCTGTAAGCGAGTGGATCGAAGACGACCGGGTTGGTCGGATGAGCCGGCGTGCCCTCTTGCTGAGCGAACCGTCCGTTGTTCTTGCTGTGGTAGGTGTCTTCCACGCGGAAGTAGCCGCCATAGCGCATCAGGTTGAAGTCGTATTCGAGCCCGGCCGTGATGGTCCACGGCGGTATCGCGCCGGGCACGGCTGTGATCTGCTCACCCTTGGCGACCGCCTGCGGAGCGCCCTTGGCCGGATCGCCGACGAACGCATCGCTGGTGAAGTGGCCATTCGTGTAGCCAACCGCCAGGTTGAGCTTCAGGTGATCGCCGATCCGGGATTCCATGTTCAGGTCGAAGCCTTGGGTCGTGGCCGAACCCAGGTTCAGGATCGCGCCGAAGCCGCAGTCGGCGATCTGTTCGGACAGCTGAATGTTGTCCCAGTTGTTGTGATAGACGCTGAAGTCGATCGCCAGCCGGTTGTCGAACAGCCTTTGCTTGGCGCCCGCCTCGACGCTCCAGATCGAGTCCGGCGCATAGGTGCGTGGCACCGTCAGGTTCAACTGACCCAGGCGCGTCTGGCACGCGGGCTGGGCGTTGTTCACCTGGGCGTTGTAGCCGCCCGGGCGATAGCCCTTCGCCCCAGAGACGTAGAACAGCATCTGGCTGTCCGGTTGCCAGGTGATGACCGCCCGCGGGTCGAAGGTGTTGCCGCCGGTGGTGCCGGTGAAGGTCTCTCCGTTCGTGCCGTTGAAGGGACCCGCGATGAAGCTGTTCACGTTCTCGCTGTAGTGGGCGTAGCGGCCGCCGACCGTAATCTTGACCTGGTCGGTCAGCTTGTAATCCGCGTTGGCGAAGATCGCTTCCTGCTTGTCGGTCGTCCGGACCTCGTTGAACGCGACGTAAGTGCCCTGGTAGGGGTCGACGCCCAGGATTTGGGAGATCGTGGCGCCGTAGATGCTCTGGATCAGGTTCGGAAGATCCGGGTGGATCACGTGGGCGTAGTCGAATTCGCGCGCGGACTGGTAGAAGCCGCCGACCACCCAGGTCAGCCGTGCAGCCGGATTGGAGGACGCGATCCGGAACTCTTCGAAGATGTCGTTCTGGGTGATGCCGTACTTGCCCAGGCCGAAGTCGTCCGGCGCCCCGGTCAGAGGATAGGGGTCATTGAAGAAGAAGAAGTCCTGGTAGTGTGTGTAGTCCGTGTAGAACCGGTTCTTGCGCCAGACATAGGACGACGACGATGTCGCGGTGGCGCCGCCGAGGAAGTTCGGCATGTCGGCCACCAGCTTGAGGGCGGGGATGAAGAGCTGATCGGTGACCGGCTCGTCCTTGGAGTGCGCCTGCCGGAAGACGCCCTGATCGGGATTGGAGATGGCAAGCTCGATCTCGCTCGGATTGGCCTGGTGGAACTTCTGGTAGTGGAGCGAGGGCTCGATCGAAAGCCAGTCGGTCGGCTTCCACAGCAGCGAGCCCCGCACCACCGTATGGTCCATCGTATTGGCGTCGGCCTCCTTCACCGAGGCGCATCCAGCCACGCCGACGGCGGGGACGCAGTGATCGACCCAGCCGGCGTCGTGCCGATAGTCGGCGCTGATCCGGAAGCCGAGCTTCCCTTCCACCAGCGGACCGCCCACCGCGCCGCCTGCCTCGTAGTTCGCCCCGCCTGCGCCATCGGTGCCGGACAGCTCCGCGCGATCATAGGCCGACATCTTGGTGAGGCTGGGCTCATTGGTGATGAACCGGACGGTGCCCCCTTCGGAACCTGAACCGAACAGGGTGCCCTGCGGCCCGCGCAGGACCTCGACCCGGGCGAGGTCGAAGACGATCGGGTAGGAATTGCTGCCGCCGAGATTGGTGTTGTTGCCGAAGCTGTAGAGCGGCGTGTCGTCGAT
>CAZTMF010000561.1:0-2494 GCA_964614675.1 uncultured Caulobacteraceae bacterium
TCAACGAAGAAGCGATGTCGGTGAACGAGGAGTTCCAGACCACCAACGAGGAACTCGAGACGTCACATGAGGAACTGCAGTCGCTCAACGAGGAGCTGACGGCGCTGAATGGCCAGCTTCAGGAGACCCTGAGCCAGCAGCGCGCCACTGGCGACGACCTGCAGAACATCCTCAACAGTTCCGACCAGGCGACGATCTTCCTCAGTGCGGACCTCAAGATCCGCTTCTTCACGCCTGCGGCCCAGGCGCTCTTCAGTGTCATCACCTCCGACATCGGCCGGCCGCTGGCCGATCTCGTCCACCACTTCGCCAACCCGAACCTGCTTCGCGACGCCCGCGCCGTCCTTTCCACCCTGACGCCGGTGATCCGCGAAGTCGAGGCCGAGAGCGGCGCCTGGTTCAATTGCCGAACCCTGCCTTACCGGACCAAGGACGATCGTATCGAAGGCGTGGTGATCACCTTCGCCGACATCAGCGCGCGCAAGCACGCCGAGGATCTGGCGAACGCCGCGAAGACCCAGGCCCAGAGCGCGAACCTGGGGAAATCCCGGTTCCTTGCCGCCGCCAGCCATGACCTGCGCCAGCCGCTGCAGACCCTCGGTCTTTTGCAGGGCCTGCTGGCCAAGAAGGTCACGGACGGCGACGCTCTGCAGTTGATCGCGCGCAGCGACGAAGCGCTGATGGCCATGTCGGGCATGCTGAACACGCTGCTCGACATCAACCAGCTGGAAGCGGGCGTGATCCGCCCCGAGGTGTCCGATTTCCCGGTCGACGACCTGCTGGAGGCCCTGAAGACGGAGTTCGGGTACCACACCAAGGCCAAGGGGCTCGACTGGCGGGTGAGCTCGTGCTCGCTCGTGATCCGCACCGATCCTCGCCTGCTCGACCAGATGGTGCGGAACCTGCTGTCCAACGCGGTGAAGTACACCCGCAAGGGGACGATCCTGCTCGGCTGCCGTCGGCGCGCAGGAAAGCTGCGGATCGAGGTCCACGACACCGGCCTCGGCATTCCGGCCGGTCAGCTGCGCGCCATCTTCGAAGAGTTCCACCAGGTCGGCAATCCGGCCCGGGAGCTGAGCCGGGGACTGGGCCTTGGCCTCGCTATCGTCCAGCGCCTGGCCGACCTTTTGGGGCTCGAGGTCGACGTCCGATCCCGCGAAGGCACGGGTTCGACGTTCGCCATAGAGGTCCCGCTGGCCCCCGCGGGGGCTCGCCTCGAGCCCAAAGGCGCTCACCCCGACCTTGTCGAGATCGGTCGTCAGGGGGGCTCGATCCTCATCGTGGAGGACGATCCGGCCCTGCGGGAGTCGCTCGAGCTGTTCCTGAAGGCCGAGGGCTATCTAACGAGCTCCGCGGTCGATGGCGAACACGCCATCCAACTCGTGCAGCAGATGGGCCTGCGCCCGGACCTCGTCATGGTCGACTACAACCTGCCGAGGGAGCTGACCGGCCTGCAGGTGATGACGCGCCTGCGCGCGGCGCTCGCACGGCCCGTGCCGGGACTGATCCTGACCGGCGACATATCGACGGCGACGCTGCGCGAGATCGCAGGTCAGGGGTACGACCACCGCACCAAGCCCGTGGCGACCGACGATCTGAGCCGCCTCGTCAGGCGCCTCCTGGCGAACAGCTCGTCGGCAGCCTCGGGTCAGGCCCCCTCGGCGCCGGCCGCCGTCATCAGGCGCGATGACGTCATCTTCCTGATCGACGACGACAATGTTCTGCGGAAAACCCTGTGCGATCTGCTGAGGGCCCGCGGCCGATCCGTCGAGGACTTCGCCAGCGCCGAGGCCTTCCTCGCCGCCCATCGTTCCGACGTCTCCGGGGTCCTGCTGGTCGACGCCATCATGCCCGGCATGAGCGGGCTGCAGCTGCTGGAGCGCTTGAAGATCGACGGCTATCAGCTGCCGGCCATCCTGGTCACCGGCCACTCCGATGTGACGATGGCGGTGGGCGCCTTGCGCGCCAGCGCGTTCGACTTCATCAACAAGCCGCTCGGCGAGAAGGAGTTGCTCGCCAGTATCGATCGCGCCCTCGCCGGGTCTCCGAGGGTCGCCGACATGTCCGCGCAGAGCGCCGCGCGCATGGCCCGGCTGACCAGCCGTCAGCGTCGGATCCTGGACCTGGTCCTGGACGGCAGATCCAGCAAGTTCATCGCAGCCGAACTGGGCATCAGCCAGCGGACCGTCGAAGCCCATCGGGCGGCCATGATGAAGAAGGCTGGCGTGAGGTCGTTGTCCGAACTGATCCGCCTGGCCGTCGCGGTCGGTCATGAGGGCGCGGCGGCCGGCTGATCGACGTCGATCACACCAGCCCGAGCGCCTTGAAGCTGGCGACGCCATCCCGGCCGACCACCAGATGGTCGTGCACCGCGAGGTTCAGGGTGCGGCAGGCCGAGATCACCTGGCGGGTCATGTCAACGTCGGCCTGGGAGGGCGTCGGATCGCCGGACGGGTGGTTGTGCACCAGGATCACCGCCGAGGCGGCGAGCTCC
>CAZTMF010000562.1:0-2490 GCA_964614675.1 uncultured Caulobacteraceae bacterium
GCTTGAGCCAGTCCGTCGAACGCAGCGCCGTCCTGAAGGCGCTGGACGCCATCCGCGATCCCAAGTCCGGGCGCGGCCTGGTGGCCGCCGGCCTGGTGCAGGGCCTGGTCGCCGCCGAGGGCCGGGCGGGCTTCATGCTGGAGGTCGAAGCCGGCGAGGCCCAGCTCTACGCCGCCGTGAGGGATGAGGCCGAGGCGGCGCTGAAGGCCTTGCCCGGGGTGGAGCGGGCTCAGGTGGTGCTGACAGCCGACCGTGCCCCAGCCAGCGCCGGCCATGCGGGACATTCGCACGAGCCGCCCGTGCCGCCGGGAACGGTGCGCATGCGCCGCAACGCCCGCGTCTCCGACGACGCCCAGGCCCAGGCCGCGCCGCCCGAAGGCCGCCCGGCGGCGGGGCTCAAGCCCGCCCACGTCGCCCACGTCATCGCGGTGGCCAGCGGCAAGGGCGGGGTCGGCAAGTCCACCGTGGCGGTGAACCTCGCCGCGGCCCTGGCCATGCTGGGCCGCCGCACGGGCCTGCTCGACGCCGACGTCTACGGCCCGTCGGTCCCGCGGATGACCGGCCTGGACGACGAGCCCGAGGTCACGCCCGAGCGCAAGCTGAAGCCGCTCCAGGGCTGGGGCCTGAAGGTGATGTCCATCGGCCTCCTGGTCGACGAGGCCTCGCCGATGATCTGGCGCGGGCCCATGGCCTCCTCGGCCCTGAACCAGATGCTGAACGACGTCGCCTGGGGAACCGAGGCCGAGCCCCTCGACATCCTGGTCGTCGACATGCCGCCCGGCACCGGCGACATCCAGCTGACCCTGGCCCAGCGCGTGGCGCTCTCGGGGGCGGTGGTGGTCTCCACCCCCCAGGAGGTCGCCCTGATCGACGCCCGGCGGGCGGTGGCGATGTTCGAGAAGACCCACATCCCGATCCTGGGCGTGGTCGAGAACATGGCCTATTTCACCGACCCCTCCACCGGCCAGCCGATCGAGATCTTCGGGCGCGGCGGCGCGAGAGCAGTGGCCGAGAAGCTGCAGGCCCCCTTCCTCGGCGAGATCCCCATCGAGGTGGCGCTGCGCGAGGCCTGCGACGCCGGCCGGCCGTTCGTGGTCGACCGGCCCGACAGCCCGGCCGCCCGGGCTTTCCTGGCCATCGCCGAACAGGTCGCCGCCCAGCTCGACGAGGGCGGCGAGTTGAAGCCGCCGCCCCGGATCGTGTTCGAGGACTAGGGCAGGGGCCCTGCCGGCCCCCGTCCGACCCGGCGCGGGGGCGGCCTCGCCTGCCCTAAATCTCACCGTAGAACCCCCGTAGATGCGGTGGACCCTCGCCTGGCGCCGACCCGCGGGAGGGCGCCCGTCGCCGGCGTGGCGCAGCACGCCCTGGCCCCATGCCCCTCGGGCCTCGCCCTCGGCGAAAACACCGTATTCAACGGCGCCCCCCGGCCCGAAACTTCCATCTTCCACGCCTCAATCACCCGGACGGACCCCCCGCCCGGCTCCGGCGAAGCATGGCCCGGTCTCGGCCTGGATGAGCGTGAAGCTAAGCGGGCGCCGAATTCCGTCGATACGGATCGGGCTCTTGCGGAGCCGAGCGGATCGGCTTGGCCGATGAACTCACTTGGCGGCGAGTTGCTCGGGCTTGGCGACCTTCTGGTCGTAGACCGCGTCGAACAGCTCGATCTTCGCCGGGGTCAGCACCTCGGCAGGGCGCGGGGTCCTGTCGAGGATCATGAACTGGCCCGGCTTCATGGCCTTCACCGAAGGCCAGTGGGGCAGTCCCTTGCCGTTGGGATCGCCGGTCCTGGCGAAGTTCACCCAGTAGCTCGACATCCGGTCGGCCAGCTTGCGCGCGGCCGGATCCTTGGCCGACAGCTCCGGCGACGAAGCGTCGGGGATCTCGTGCGGCAGGGCCAGGTTGTCGAACACATAGGCGATTTCCGAGGCGTGCGTCGGGCCGGGGTCGGGATGGCTCGGCGGGCCGGGCGGATGGAAGGTGAAGTGGTAGACCCATGCCCGCTTGCCCAGCTTGGCCGCGTCCCGGGCGTAGAGGTGCTGGCCCCAGGCCATCATGTCGGCGGTCGGCAGGCTCGCGGGGATCTTTGCGGCCTCCTCGTCGGTGGCGACCGGATAGGCCTTCTCGGCGGCCGGCTCGAGGCCCTTGAAGCTGCGGGCCAGGCCGGCCTTGAAGCCGGCCGCGGTCGGCTTGCCCGGTGGGCCGAAGCTCATCTCGGTGCCGTTGGAGCCCGTCAGCACGTCGACGGCGTTCTGCCGGCCCTCGGCGAAGGTCTTCGAGAGATCCTCGGGGATGATGTCGCCGTCGATCATCATGCCTTGCCCCCGGGGGAAGGCCTTCATGACGTCCTCGGCCGACATGGCGCGCAGGTCGGCCAGGCTCTTGGCCCCGGCCTTCTCGGCTTGCTGGACCGTCCTCTGCTCGGCCTCTTCACGCGGCAGCATCTTGTCGATGCCCAGGCCCATCCACTGGCCGCTCTCCGAGATCGCGCGC
>CAZTMF010000563.1:0-2474 GCA_964614675.1 uncultured Caulobacteraceae bacterium
TCGGCTTCATCATGTGGGCCGCCCCCATCGGCGCCTTCGGGGCCATCGCCTTCACGGTCGGCAAGTTCGGCGCGGGCTCGCTGCTGTCGCTCGGAACGCTGCTGATCGAGTTCTACGCCGTGTGCCTCGTCTTCGTGGTCGTGGTGCTGGGCCTGATCGCCTGGCGCGCCGGGGTGAACATCTTCCGGCTGATGGGCGCCATCCGCGAGGAACTGCTGATCGTGGCGGCCACCACCTCGTCGGAGACCGTGCTGCCCCGCCTGATGCAGAAGCTGGAGGGGATGGGTTGCGAGGAGTCGGTGGTCGGGCTGGTGATCCCCACCGGCTATTCCTTCAACCTCGACGGCACCTGCCTGTACCTCGCGACGGCGGCGGTGTTCCTGGCCCAGGCGACCAACACGCCGCTGGACATCGGCCACCAGATCACCCTGCTGCTGGTGCTGCTGCTCACCTCCAAGGGCGCCGCCGGCGTGGCGGGCGCGGCCTTCGTGGTGCTGGCCGCGACCCTGGGCTCGACCGGGACCATCCCGGTGGCCGCCATCGCCCTGATCCTCGGCATCCACCGTCTGATGGCCGAGGCCCTGACCTTCGTGAACGTGGTCGGCAACGCCGTCGCCACCATCGTGGTGGCCCGCTGGGAGAAGGCGGTCGACGCCGAGCGGCTGGCCGAGACCGTCGGTTTCAGGCGGGTGGCGACCTGAAGACGAACCAGGCGCCAACCGCGATCACCGCGAAGCCCCGGGACCAGATATTCCGGCCGTTCTCTTCGCGTAAAGGCTGAAAGGGGCGAGTTCGGGGGCGATCTATGCCGCAGAACCGCGGGTCATCCGGCCTCTCGAAGAAGCTCCTGTTGCAAAAAGCCGGCACCCCTGACTCCGTTGTCGACGAGAACATCGGCAATCTTCTGGATCGTGCCGCGTTGGCCGGCATCCAGTGCGGAGCCGCGGCGTTCAATTAGCTGCCTCAGTAGCGCAACCGTCTCGCTGCCGTTTCCGTCCCAAAAGTCCTGATCCGCCCTCTTTGTATAAACCAATGTCTCCAACCAACTAAGGGCAGGAGAGGGCAAAGTACCAAAGCCGCCTCGCTTGAAAAATACTAGAATCACAAAGAAGAGGTTGCTGTTTTGGCCAAACTCAAGGACCGCCCGTTCCAAGAGCGGAAGGAAACGTCTAAGCTCTGGCCACTCCTCCTCGGCAGCGCACAGAACTGGCCCGAAGTCGTTGTGAGCACAAAATAGAAGATGCATCGCACAACTTTGATATTCCCTGCCAAGGTGGCCTGTGTCGCGGTTATGCCTCCACTCAGGATTTTGGAACAGCCATTCTGCTACTTCGTTCCAAACGGCAAGGCTGTCGTCGCTAATTCTATCAGACTTCAAGAAGGCATAGATCATGAAGAGCCTCATGAAGCTCTGCATGATCATCAATGAAGCGTCATTTTGTAGTGGCAGGACGCGATCAAGAAAGTGGTCCTTTAACTCGCGGGCGGAAAGCCGAGCGCCAAGTTTTCCGCACCACGCGGAAAAGGCATAGATCCACTCAAACGGCGGATTGCTCTCGTATCGGCAAGACCGGGCATCGGCAAACGGGGGAACCAGCTGCTGGATAGTCCAGTCGACGAGGTTGCTCGCGAATTCGAGAAATTCCGCTCTGAACGCAGGTTCGGACAATACCCACGACAGGTCGACTTCAAGCAGGATTTTCTCTGCGAGGTCGAAGCGGAACAGCTCTTCGTTGGCGGTCCAGTCGGTCTCTACTCCCTTGCGGGTGCGCATCTTACCGCCCCGCACCCACGGCCTAGGTACTGTCGGAAAATCCGGCTTCTTGTCGTTGGAAATGGCATCTTGCGCCCAATCCAAGAGGTCGGTTTGGATTTCGGCTTCTGTCTCGTCCCAATAAAGCGAGTTGTAGTTTGGTAATCTGTCGCGCGTGCTCACACACTGCTTCAGGCCCAACACGAGAAGCACCCGGGCAAATTCGGGATACTTTTCCGCGTACCGCTTCGTGGACGAATAGATCGCCTTCACGACGTCATCGAGGGCATCCACGGCGAGATTGATGAGCGCGTCCTGCGCATACCGAGGTTGGTAGGCTCGGGCGAGCAAGCCCGAATACCCATGCACGGCAAAAACGGTGGGGTGCATGAGGGTGGCAGAGCCGCGATACGCAAAGCTGTCCGGAACCTCGACGACGGTCGCGGCTCGGTGAAGGACATCCGCGCACCAAGCGGCAAGTTCCGGGCTCCAGTCGCTTTCCTCGCTGTGAATTGCGAGCGCACATGCCGTGCCGGCGACACCTGAGGCGCGGTTGTTCGAGAGAAGGGCCTCGGGCCCAAAGCGGACATCGAAGAGGTCCGCTGCATCCAGAGTCTGCGCCAGCGACAGCGCTTCAGAGAGCGAGAAGCGGGCATCAAGCGCCCCGTCTTCAAGCGTCTTTTGCGCCCATAGGGTCAGTCCCATTGCCTGGTTGAGGACT
>CAZTMF010000564.1:0-2471 GCA_964614675.1 uncultured Caulobacteraceae bacterium
GATGTCGAAGGTCACGTGCTGCATCTTCCCGCGCATGTCGGTGAAGCGCACGTCGACGTATTTGACGTCCTTTTCCTTGATCTGGTCCAGGATCTGCTGGGCGTTCATGCTGGTAGGTCCCCTGATGATGCGAGTAGGCCTTGCCGGCCCGTTGGAGGGTTAGATTGCGGCGGCGCCCGTCTCGCCGGTGCGGATGCGGATGACGTCGGAAACGTCGGAAATGAAGATCTTCCCGTCGCCGATCTTGCCCGTGCGGGCGGCGGACTGGATCGCCTCGACGGCGGCGGCGATCTGGTCGTCGTTGACCACCGCCTCGATCTTGATCTTGGG
Organism: uncultured Caulobacteraceae bacterium; assembly: GCA_964614675.1. Taxonomy (GTDB): domain Bacteria; phylum Pseudomonadota; class Alphaproteobacteria; order Caulobacterales; family Caulobacteraceae; genus JANWHQ01. The sequence continues at coordinate 331 of CAZTMF010000564.1, forward strand.
CAGGAAGTCCACGACGTACTCGGCCCCGCGATAGAGTTCGGTGTGTCCCCGCTGCCGACCGAAGCCCTTGGCTTCAAGCACGGTCAGACCCTGGACCCCGATCTCCTGCAGCGCCTCCTTCACGTCGTCGAGCTTGAAAGGTTTGATGACAGCTTCGATCTTTTTCATAGCACTGGCGAGCATGAACCCGGGCGCCCCGGCCCGGCTCAGGTCGGCCGGCACGAAGCATGTGGGGGGCGAGCCGGCAAGAGGGGTCTTGGCCGCGCCGGAGCGCCAACCGACGGCCGATCTGTGGCGCCTCTGATTTAGGCACATGTCGCCTATGATTTAGGCGGAGACTCCTCTCCCGTCCAAGGAGCGTCCGGCCTATAGCTGCGCCATGGCCCAGGGCTTGGAGATCCTCACTGTCGCCCAGATGACGGCCGCCGATCGCGCCGCCATCGACGCAGGCGCGCCGGGACGGCTCCTCATGGAGCGAGCGGGCGATGGCGTAGCCGACGCCATCATGGCCCGTTGGAGCCCGCGGTCCGCGGTCGTCCTCTGCGGGCCCGGGAACAACGGAGGCGACGGCTATGTCGTGGCGCGGCGCCTCGCCGAGGCGGGCTGGGAGGTCCGCACCGCCTCCATGGCCCGCCCGGCGCTGAAGGGCGACGCCGCCGACGCGGCCGGCGCCTGGACCGGCCTGGATGTCCCGATCGCGACCGAAACCTGCGAAGGCGCCGCGCTGGTGGTCGACGCCCTGTTCGGCGCCGGGCTTTCCAAGCCGCTGTCGCCTGACGCCGCTTCGCCGTTGCGGGCGGCCGAGGTGGCCGGGATCCCGATCGTCGGCGTCGATCTGCCCTCGGGCCTGCCCGGCGACCGTTCGGCGCCGCTCGACTATGCCCCCCGCTGCGTTCTGACGGTCACCTTCCACCGCAAGAAGCCGGCGCATGTCCTCGAGCCCGGCCGCAGCTGCTGCGGCGAGGTCGTGGTCGTCGATATCGGCCTGGCCGAGCCGGTCGACGTGAAGCTGTTCGAGAACGCGCCAAGCCTCTGGGCGACGGACTTCCCCTGGCCGGACGTGGAGGCGCACAAGCATTCGCGGGGCGCGCTCGTCGTGGTGTCGGGCGGCATGACCCACACTGGCGCCGCCAGGCTCGCGGCGCGCGGGGGATTGCGCATAGGGGCGGGGCTGGTGACCGTGCTCTCCCCGCCGGACGCGGTGCTGGTCAACGCGGCGCATTTGGAGGCGGTGATGCTGACCGCGTTCTCCAGCGCCGAGCAACTGGCCCAGGCGGCGGCCGAGGCGAGAGGCGCGGTGATCGGTCCGGCCGCGGGCGTCACCCAGGCGACGCGAGACAACGTGCTGGCCCTGGCGGGGACGGACGCCGGTCTCGTGGTCGACGCCGACGCCCTGACGGTCTTCCGGGAGGATCCCGAGACCCTGTTCCGGGAGCTGGACGATCACGACGTGATCACGCCGCATCCGGGTGAATTCGAGCGCGTGTTCCCTGGATTGCTCAAACACGGTCCGGAGCGCATCTCCGCCGCGCGCCGCGCGGCGGAACTTGCCGGATGCGTGGTGCTGCTGAAGGGCCCCGACACCGTCATTGCTGCTCCGGACGGGCGCGCGGCGGTCAATACCAACGCCAGTCCATGGCTGGCGACGGCGGGCTCGGGCGACGTGCTGGCCGGCTTCATCGGCGGCCTGATCGCCCAGGGCATGCCCGCCTTCGAGGCGGCCTGCGCCGGGGCCTGGATCCACGCGGAGGCCGGAAGCGGCTTCGGACCGGGGTTGATCTCCGAGGACCTGCCCGAACTTGCCCCCGTCGTGCTGGAGGGGCTGCGGGAGGGCTAGGCGCGCCTCAGCCCTGGGCGGGATCGACCACGCCGCGCACGAGCTGGATATGGATCGGCTCGCCGGTCACGGCCTTGCCGCTCCAGCTGGCGCCGATCGCCCCCTGGACCATCGGCGTGCAGTAGGTGAAGGGGAAGGCGAAGGGGTGCGACTGCTTCAGGCAGAGCTTCTCGCCCTTGATTTTCCAGTGACCCGAGGAGCGGTCGTGCTTGCGCCCTTCGGCGTCGTAGGCGCCGTCCGGATGCAGCCAGAGCTCGGCCTTGCGGCCGTCCGGATAGGTCGAGACGATGGTGTTGCCGAAGGT
>CAZTMF010000565.1:0-2469 GCA_964614675.1 uncultured Caulobacteraceae bacterium
CTTGGGGCTGACCCCGGCCCAGCGGGTGAAGACGCGCTGGAAGTGGAAGGGCGAGAGGCCCACGGCGGCGGCGGCCTCGTCGAGCGTCGGATGCTCGCTCCAGCGCTCGGCCAGCCAGGCGAGGGCCTTCTCCATGCGGTGGTAGTCGCGCGCCTGCTCCTGCAAGCGCCCAAAGTCCGGGTTGGTGATCAGATCGAGTGCCATGACCGCAAGATAGGCGTTGTCACATGGGCCGTCCGCCCGGTTCTTGCGGCGGCGACGGGTGCCGTTCGGACCGCGCCTGGCGGATCGCTTCCTCGAGGGCGAAGGCCAGGCCTTCCCGCTCCTTGGGCCCCAGCGCCTGGCCGATCAGGAGGTGCTTCCTCGAAAGGGCCAGGCGCAGCTGGGCGCCGTAGCGGTCCGAGCGCTCGAGCCGCACGCGGGTGAAGGCGGTCGGCGAGCTCCAGACCGCCCGCGTCTTGCCGTCCAGCTCCTTGAGCACCTGCACGCTGTCGGAGGTGACCACGACCCGCTCGCGCATGGCCGCGCGGCGATAGCTGATGCGGAAGGCGATGAAGACGCCGAGCACGTCCAGGCCCAGGAAGATCGGCGCCGGCCAGGCGCCCAGGGTCAACAAGAAGGTCCCGACGATCAGATTGGCCAGGATCAGGACGCCGAGCAGCACCTTGAACCCGGTCAAAGACAGCGACCGCTCCGGCGTGATCGCCGTGTCCAGATGGATGCGGGCGTCAGGGGCGGCGTCCATGCCCGGAAGATAGGCCGGGGGGGCCGACTTGGCTCGGCTCTTCCTCCGAAGCATGGTGCGGCCATGGCCAAGCTCCGAGTCGCGCGCCCTCGCCTCAGCCCGGGGGAGCGCCAGCGCATCGAGACCCTGTTCGAACGGTTCGAGGCCGCCTCGGCCCATCCCAAGACCGAGCTCGCCTACAAGAGCCCCTTCACCCTGCTGGTGGCGGTGGTGCTTTCGGCCCAGGCCACCGACAAGTCGGTGAACAAGGCGACCGAGATCCTCTACCGGACCCATGACACGCCCGAGAAGATCCTGGACCTCGGCGAGGAGGGCCTGACGCCCTTCATTCGAACCATCGGCCTCTACCGCACCAAGGCCAAGAACGTGGTCGCCCTCTCGCGCATCCTGATCGAACAGTACAGCGGCAAGGTCCCCTTGAACCGCGAGGCGCTGCAGGCGCTGCCGGGGGTGGGCCGAAAGACCGCGAGCGTGGTCCTGAACGAGCTCGACATCGAGCCGGCCATTGCGGTGGACACCCACGTGTTCCGCGTCTCGCACCGCCTGGGCCTGTCGAAGGCCAAGACCCCGGACAAGGTCGAGGCCGAGCTGATGGCCAAGATCCCCGAGCGCTACCTGACCCGCGCGCACCACTGGCTGATCCTGCACGGCCGCTACACCTGCCTGGCGCGGCGGCCGAAGTGCGAGACCTGCCTGGTGGCCGACCTGTGTCCCTCCCGGGAGCTGTTCCTGGGAGCCTAGACGCGTCCGCCCGGGAATAATGATTATTAGCGGATCTTCTACTGCGGCGTGGGGACGTTGATCGGGCCGGTGGGCTTGGGATTTCCCAGCACCTGGCCGTTCGGCAGGGTCACGGAGTTAAACAAGCCGCCGTTCTGGCCGTCGCGCAGCGGGTTCAGGACCACGGTCACCTTGTCGCCAGGCTTCAGGGCCGTGCGCTTCCAGCCCTGGCGGACCAGGTTGTTGGGGCTGTTCAGCTCCACGCTCCAGAGCTTGCCGTCCGGGGCTTCGAGCTCGATGAAGGCGTGGGGATTGGTCCACTGGAAAGTCTTGACCGTGCCGGTGATGCTCACCTGGCGGTTCTGGTCGAACATGGCGAAGGAGTGGTGCGCCCTGGCGCTCCCGCCGAGGAGGACGGCGCCCGCGAACAGGGCGGCGGCGGCGGCTCCAATCGTCTTGGGCGCGGTTTTCATGCTTGCTTCCTTAGGTCCCTCTCAGGTTACCTTACAATAGGCAAAGCCGATCTCGTCCAGTGTAAACAATCCGGGCCGAGTCGCGGTTGAGCGACGCGAGCGCCCAGGGGGAGGAACCAGCTTGAGAACCAGAGCCGCCGTGGCTGTCGCTGCCGCTTTCGCGGCGGGCGCTTTCGCCCTTCCTTCCATGGCCCAGGTCGGCCAGGTCTTCTCCACGCCCAAGCCGGACGGGCTGAAGGCGGGAACCGGCGCGCCTTTCCCAAAAGGCCGTTATGCGGCGCTGGACAAGCTGCCCGACTGGGGCGGCATCTGGCTTCTGAGCTTCAATCGGCCCCCAGGCTCAGGGCCGCCGGTGCCAGCCGCCGCAGCGCCGCCGCCCCTGAAGGGCAAGTATCTGGAGGACTACAACGCCTGGAAGAAGGCGATCCGCGACAACAGCGGCGTGGTGAAGAGCACCACCTCGCACTGCACGCCGCCGGGCATGCCGGCGATCATGTCGATGTTCCAATATCCCTATGAGTTCCTGTTCAC
>CAZTMF010000566.1:0-2466 GCA_964614675.1 uncultured Caulobacteraceae bacterium
ACCGAGAACTACAGCTGGCGCTGGTGCTTCTTCATCAACCTGCCGGTGGGGGCGGTGGCCTTCTTCGGCACCTGGTTCTTCATGCCGGGTAAGGGCCACGCCAAGGCGCCCAAGTTCGACTTCTTCGGCTTCATCAGCCTGTCCATCGGCCTCGCGGCCCTGCAGCTGATGCTCGACCGCGGCCAGACCAACGACTGGTTCGGCTCGACCGAGACCTGGGTCGAGCTCGGGCTCGCCGCGCTCAGCCTCTATCTGTTCGTCGTCCACACACTGACCGGCAAGGCGCCGCTGTTCAGCCGTGAGCTGTTCGCCGACTCCAACTTCCGCACCACCCTGATCGCCTCGGTCTTCATCATGGGATCGATGTACGCCTCCATGGCCCTGGTGCCGGTGCTGATCCAGGACTTCTACGGCTATCCGGTGTTCCACGCCGGGGTGATCATGATGGCGCGCGGCATCGGCGGCTTCATCTCGATGATGGCGGCCGGCCGGCTGGTCTCCAGGTTCGACGCCAGATTCCTGATGGGCGTCGGCATCTGCCTGATCGGCGCGTCCTTCTTCATGATGAGTCGGTTTGCGCCTGACATGGGGTCGGGGCCGTTGATCTGGTCGGGCTTCATCCAGGGCCTGGCCATGGGCCTGTTCTTCGTGCCGCTCAGCACCCTGGGGTTCGCCACCCTGGCGCCACACCTGCGCACCCAGGGGGCCACCATCTCCAACCTGATCCGCAATATTGGTGGCTCGGTCGGCATCTCGATCCTGCAGGTGATCCTGGTGAAGAACATGCAGGTAGCCCACGCCGGCATGGCTCAGCACATCCAGCCGGGCAGCGCAGCGGTGCAGGCGATGATGCCGAACGGGCCGACCAGCCAGGGCTTGCAGACGATCAACGGCATGATCGCCCGCCAGGCCGCGATGATCTCCTACATCGACGACTTCTGGCTGATGACCGTGGTCATGGTCTGCCTGTTGCCGATCCTGTTCCTCATGCGCGCACCCAAGAAGGCCGCGTCCAGCGCCGGCCCACCGGTGATGGAGTAGCCCTTGCGCAAGATCCGCTTTTTCTGCTTGGCGTCGATCGCGGCCATGACCGCCGCCTGCACCACCGTGGGTCCCAACTTCAAGGCTCCGACGCCGCCCGCGGCGCAGGGCTACGCCATGACCGGCGACCAGCCGACGGCCGGGGCTCAGTACGGCCAGCAGCTGGCCGGCGACTGGTGGGCTCTGTTCCAGTCGCCCGAGCTCGACCAGACGGTCCGCGCCGCCGTGGCGGGCAACCACAACCTCGAGGCCGCGCGCCAGTCGCTGCTCGAGGCTCGCGACGCCATCGCCGCCCAGGCCGCCCGCGCGACCCTGGACGCCAACGCGTCACTGGCGGAGACCCGGGTCAATCTGAGCTCTTTCGGCTTCTCACAGTTTCCGCTGCCGGGCGGCGAAGTCCTGACGCTGTCGAACCCGACCTTCACCGACTACTCCTTCGGCCTGACCGGACACTACGACCTCGACCTGTTCGGGGGGCGCAGGCGCGAGAGCGAACGGCTGCTCGCCGCCGCAGAGGCGCAAGGGTTCCAGACCGATGCGGCCTATCTGACCCTGACCGCCCAGGTGGTCGGCCAGGCGATCGCCATCGCGGGCCTGAAGGCCCAGATCGCCGCGGCCGAGGAGATCGTGAAGAGCGATCAGGCCAACCTCGACCTGGTGACCAAGTCCTACAAGCTGGGCGGCGGCACGCGGCTCGACGTCGCCACGGTCCAGACCGAGCTCTCCACCGACGAGGCCCAGATCACCCCGGTGCGCCAGCAGCTGGCGGCCGCGCGCCACGCCCTTGCCCTCCTGGTCGGCCAGCCGCCGGACGGCTTCACCCCGCCCGAGTTCGACCTCGACCACATCTCGGCGCCCGCCAGCCTGCCGGTGGAGCTGCCGTCCGAGCTGGTGAGGAGCCGCCCCGACATCCAGGCCTCTGAGGCCCAGCTGCACGCCGCCGTGGCGCAGATCGGCGTTTCGACCGCCGACCTCTATCCAAAGATCACCATCAACGGGAACATCGCCCAGAGCGGCCTGCACCCGCAGGACCTGTTCAGCTATGCCGCCACGGGCTTCTCGATCGGGCCGAGCGTCAGCTACCCGCTGCTCGGCCGGGGCGAGCTCCACGCCAAGGTGCGCATGTCCGAGGACACCGCGCGTCAAGCCTACGCCCAGTACCAGCAGGTGGTGCTGAACGCTTTCGTCCAGGTCGCCGACGCCCTGCAGGCCATCGCCCACGACGACCAGCTCCTGGCCCAGGCCCAGGGCGCCCTGGCTTCCTCGAGCGACGCGCTGCGCCTGCAGCGGCTGCGTTTCCGGGATGGCAAGTCGGGACTGCTGCCGGTGCTCGACAACCAGCGCAGCTACGCCCGCGCCAGCATGGCCGTGGTCCGCGCCCGGGCCCAAAGGCTGCAGGACACCGCCGCCCTGCTCTATGCGGTC
>CAZTMF010000567.1:0-2464 GCA_964614675.1 uncultured Caulobacteraceae bacterium
TGATGCCGATGTCGATCACCGCCGCGCCCGGCTTGACCATCGAGGCGTCGATCAGGCGGGGCTTGCCGACCGCCACGAACAGGGCGTCTGCGCGGCGGGCGTGCGCGGCCACGGAGCGGGTCATGTGATGGGTGACGGTGACGGTGGCGCCCGCGCTCATCAGCATGAAGGCGATCGGCTTGCCGACGATCTCGGAGTGGCCGACCACCACCACCTCGAGGCCCTCAAGCTTGAGGCCGGTGGACTTCAGGAGCTCCACCGAGGCAGCGGCCGTGCAGGGGGCGAGGTCGAGCTGGTTGTAGACGATGGCGCCGATGGAGGCCGGGTGCATGCCCTCGACGTCCTTCATCGGATTGACGGCGCCCTGCAGGGCCCGCAGCGAAATGTGCTTGGGGGCCGGGCGCTGGATGATCACGCCGGTGACGCGTGGGTCGGCGTTCAGGGCGCGGACCGAGGAGTCCAGCTCCTCCTGGGTGATGGATTCGGGGAAGTTCCGCTCTTCGAAGGCGATCCCGGCCTCGGCCGCGCGCCGACGCTGGTTGCGGACATAGAGCTCGACGGCGGAGGTGTCGCCGACGGTGATCGAGACCAGCTTGGCCTGCCATCCCGCGGCGGCCAGCTCCTCGGCCTGAGCCCGCACCTCGGCGATGATCTGATTGGCCAGGGGACGGCCGCGCAGGTCGTGAGGATTGTGTTCCGGCATAGGCGACTCCATGGCCACGGCTCGCAGCGCCGTGGCGTGCGGAGCCCTAGCGGGTTTGGGCGCTGACGCCAACCGAGGAGGGACGTGACGCTCTCGCCTTGCCGCCGGACGCCGGTTTGCCGTCATCCGCGGCCGTTCCGGAGCTCATTTCGCCCAGGGAACCTCGATCGCGGACGCGGCGGTCACCGCAGTCCAGGGGAGCGCGGCTATTCGGCCGCCATCTTGCGTTCGGGCGCGTACTCGAAGAGCCCGTAGAGCTTGGCCGCGTTGTCGTGGGTCAGCTTTTTGACCGTCTCCGGCGGCAGGTGGCCCATGGTCCGCTCGATGGTGGCCTTGGAGTTCGGCCAGATCGAGTCCGGGTGCGGATAGTCCGACGCCCAGAGCAGGTTGTCGCCGTAGAATTCCAGGAGCCGCATGGTCACCGGGCTCTGCTGGAAGGTGGAATAGATCTGCCGCTTGAACAGGTCCGACGGCTTGGTCTTCAGCGGGATGCCGCCCTTGTCGGCCCAGAACTCCTCGGCCTCCCAGAGCCGCCAGTGCCTGTAGTCGAGCTCCTCGACCACCCATGGCAGCCAGCCCGCGCCGGACTCGGCGATCACCACCTTCATCTTGGGATGCTTCTCCAGGATGCCCCAGGCGAACAGGTCGACGAAGGCGTCCAGGAACTGGGTGATGAAGGACTTCATGTGGGTCAGATTGCCGGCCAGCTTGCCGCGCGAGGGATCGCCCTCCGGCGGGAAGAACACCGTCACGTGCCAGGCGAGGACCAGGCCCGTGTCCTCGAGCGCCTGCCAGACCGGCTCCCAGCGCGCGTCGTGCAGGCGCGGCTCGACGACGGCGATCTGCAGGTTCACCTGCCTGAAGCCCATCCCCGCGATGCGCCTGAGCTCCGTCAGCGCCGATTCCGGGTTGGGCGGCAGCATGGGCACGCCCAGCAGGCGGTCGGGCGCCACCGAGCAGAACTCGGCGAGCCAGTCGTTGTAGACGCGGTAGCAGGCGTCCCGGAGCTCATCGTCGGGGTGGTTGAACGAGGTCACCGGCCCGAAGACCACATGGGTCTGCACGCCGTCACGGTCCATGTCGGCCAGGCGCAGCTCGGCGACCGCCGGGCGGCGCTCGGTCTGGTCCTCGATGCCGCCACGGTCGAAGGCCGTGAAGATCGGCTTGGGGCCCTTGAAGAAGCCGCCCTTGCCCGACCAGTGCCCCCAGTTCTGGCCGTCGCACATCCAGACCGCCCGTCCGTCCGGCAGCTCCTCGATGTGGGGCGCCCGGTCCTTGAACTTCTCCGGCATCCGGCTGGTCCACAGGTCTGCCGGCAACTGGTTCATGTCCAGGTGATCGTCGCAGGAGATCAGGCCGTAGTTCGCCATGACGGGAGTCCTTGGGGCGTAAAGCTAGGGTTCTAGCGACTTTTCGCGCCGCCGCCGCCGAGCGTCAACGAATCGAGTCGGTCAAACCGACGAGCCGCGCGGCCAGCTTCCAAGCCACAGGTGGCCCTGAAATTGAGAAAATCAATATCAGAATTGACAAAATTGATCTCAGCGGCTATGAATGCCGCGAAATTCAAGCCGTCGAGGGCAAGGTGGCCTCCAAGTCGCGGGAATGGTCGGAGCTGGTCCAGCTCACCCAGGGTCGTCCCATGGTGGTCGAGCGCGTGCGGCTCGCCGACAAGGATGTTTCGATCGAGGGCGAATTCGAGCTGCCCCAGCTGGCCCGGCTCAGCGCCGAGGACCAGGTGTTCGTGGCCGCCTTCGTGCGCAG